>QIIF01000040.1 GCA_003231075.1 Candidatus Falkowiibacteriota bacterium
AAAATAACTTAAAACAAATAGAGCTTAAACTTCTCATCCCTCTTTTTTTACGGTGTATATTGGATAAAACCCTAACTCATTTTGCTGATATTTACACTTAAGCGCGTTTATGCTAAATTTATTATAAATAAAACTATGATTTATTAAAAATTATAGTTTTTTATTTTGCGCCTATGTTTAATAAAAAATCATTAAAAAGCAACTTAAGAAATTTTTTCGCGTCCCGTATATTCAGCCGCGGAGTTGAATATTATAACGGCAATTGCGTTGAGAGCTTAAAGGTTTTTCCGGCAAAAGATGAAAAGAAAATTAAAATTATGGGAGAAGTGGCGGGCAGTGATTATTATAACGCCAATATGTCTTTTGATCTGAAAAATAATAAATTCAGCGGCATGGATTGCGATTGCCCATACGATGATAACTGCAAACATTTGGCGGCCTTGGGCTTGGAATTTATTGAACTATCGGAAAAATTTTACAGCGATAGTAATTTTAACTTTGATAATGACAAAAATTTTAAGGAAAAATTAATTAGCTGGATAAATAACCTGAAAAAAGCGCGGAATTATGAAGGATATAAAGATGAAAGCTACGCGTATGATTATGCTGAAAACGATGATTTTTACGATGACAAAGAATTGGATCGCAGAGAAGATGTTGCGGAGAGAGAACTTAAAGAAAAAATTATGGACAGAAAAGAAAAAACGGAAAAACAAAATGATTTTTACGCGGGAAGAACAAGAGAAGAATTAATGGAAGAATTAAAAGTTTGGGCAAGCGCGGGCGACGCTCCCGGCGGAGCGATTGACGGCGTGATCCATGAACTGGCGTTAAGAAGCGTTGATTATATCGGAGGCGAGAATAAACGAAACATTAATTCAACCGCGGCTCCGGCGGCAAGTAAAACAGAGAAGATAAAACAAAAAAAAGAATTTGATCCGGCAAAATTTCAAGTTGTTATCCAATATGACTATGGTTTTGATATTCATATACATAAAGGAAGAAACAAAACTATCGGCCCAAGCCAAATTTTACAAAATTATTCAGGATTTTCCAAAACTCAAAAACAGCTTTTTGAATTTATAAAAAAATTCTATACTTCATGGAAATTCAGCGATAATATTGATTATGGCGAACTTTTTAATTTGATTAAACATTCCGGACTGAAAATTTTTAAGCAAAGAAGGTATCATTGGAATATACGGCTGCAGGAATTATTTTTCGCTGAAAAGCCGGAAAAAATAAAAGCGGAGCTTATTTTAAAAAAACATAATGATTTATATTACGGCTACATTAAACATACTTTCATTTTTAAACTTAACGAAATTTACGAGTTTAAAGACGGGGAGCGGAATAATCAGCTTTTTTTCGGCAACGAATATTTAACATACATCTCCGCGAATACTATTCATTTTTATAAAATTCCTTCTATCCTCATAAAAATTATTTCCCGTGTTGAATTAAGGCGAAGCCGTTATTACGGATATGAGGATAATTTTTTGCAAATAGCGCTGGAAGATGATGAAATTATTAATTTAAACCAAGTCATTAATGACGGAAAAAAATATCTTGATTTAAAAACAAATTTAAAAGCGGATTACAATATTCAAAAATTCAACAAGTCGGATAAATGCATCGCGGTTGATTTTGATCACTCTAAAGGGTCGCTTGAGGTTAAACCTGCGATTGACTACGGTTTTTGCCTGCAGAATGTTTCAGAAACAATTTATTACGCCAAAGGAAAATATAATCGCGGATTCAAAAGGCGGGAGTACAAATACCAGGATAAATATGCGATGGAAATAAATAATAAAAGCATTTTATACGCGCCGCTCGCGATTAAAAAAGAAATTGATTTATTTAAAAATTTTTATAACCAAGAACAAACCGGATTTACTAAAACATTAAAATGCGGACGCAACGGAGAGAAACAAATTTTTGAATTTTTTAAAAATCACTGGCCGGAAATTAAAAAAATAGCGGATAGAAATAACTGTAAAATAATATTCACCCGCGATGAATTCAGCTTCGCGGAGGAAAATTTCCGCGCTGACTTTAATGTTGGCTTGGACGCGGAAAACGACTGGCTCTGGTTTGATGTTAATTGCTACGGCGGAAAAGATAAAATCAGCTTGGAAGATTTAAAAAAATATGTGGAAGACAAAAAAGAATTCATTAAAATGGACGACGGACGCTTCTTAAAAATCGCGAACTTTGAAGAGCTTGAAAGATTTGTAATGATGCTTGAGAGTTTTTACGCGCGCGAACAAGGCGGTGGTTTTGAGGGAAAGCTTTACCACGCGCCGGAATTGGAAAATATTTTTACAAGCTCAAAATATTATAACGCTCAAGTGGAAAACAGCTTTAATAAATTTATTAAAGAGGCAAAAAGCGGAAAGCCGGTCAAGAAAGTAAAATTAAAGCCGCGGTTTAATAAAATTATGCGCGACTACCAAAAAACGGGAGTTGATTGGTTTTATTTTTTACGCAAATACCGGTTCGCCGGAATTTTAGCCGATGATATGGGGCTTGGGAAAACTTTACAGGCGCTGGCTCTCGTAGAAATGGAAAGGAAACAAAATAAGCCGTCAATCGTTATTTGCCCAAAGTCAATATTGTATAATTGGAAAGCGGAAGCGAAAAAATTCGCGCCTAATCTTAAGGCGGTGATAATTGACGGTTTTCCGGCTGAAAGAAAGGCAATGATAAAAGCCGCGAAGAAAAGCGATTTAATAATAACCGGATACGCGACTATGCAAAAAGACGCGGAAGTCTATGAAAAAGAAAAAATAAAATTTAATTATTGCGTCTTGGACGAAGCGCAATTTATTAAAAACCACACAACGAAAAACGCGCGGATTGTAAAAAAAATAAACGCTGATTACCGGCTGGCGCTGACAGGCACGCCGCTTGAAAACAATGTCTCGGAAATATGGTCTATTTTTGACTTTTTAATGCCGGGATTTCTGGGATCATATAAAGTGTTCGTAAAAAAATTCCAAAATCCAATAATGAAGCAGAACAACGCCGCGGCTCTGGATAATTTACGCAAAAAAGTGGAATGCTTTATGCTGAGGCGGGTCAAAGGAGAAGTTTTAAAAGAGCTGCCGCCGAAAATTGAGCAAGTGTCCCATTGCTATTTGGAAAAAGCGCAAAATATTTTGTATCAGGAAATTCTTGCCAATGTAAAATCGGAAATTTTTACGACTGTCCAAGAAAAGGGATTTAACCGGGCGCGCATTCATATTTTGGCGGGACTGATGAAGTTAAGGCAGGTTTGCAACCATCCTGTTCTTCTCTTAAAAGATAAAAATTATACAAAATACGAATCGGCAAAATTAAATATGTTCGCGGAATTGATAGATGGAATAATCGGAAACAAAAAAAAGGTCTTGGTGTTCAGCCAATTTACAAAAATGCTTGATATTCTGTCCAAAGAGCTTGAGAAAAAAGAAATCAATTATAACTACCTTTCCGGCCAAACAAAAAACCGCCAGGAACTTGTTGACGATTTTAATAATAACATAGATAAGCAAGTTTTCTTAATCAGCTTAAAGGCCGGCGGCACGGGACTGAATTTGACCGCGGCCGATAATGTAATCATCTTTGATCCATGGTGGAATCCGAGCGTGGAGAACCAGGCGATTGACCGCGCGCATAGAATCGGCCAAAAAAATTCCGTTAATGTCTATCGCCTGATCACTCTCGGCACGATTGAGGAAAAAATAGTTAAACTGCAAGAGAGGAAAAAATTCCTATTTGACAGCTTAGTCGGCGAATCCAAAGATCTTTTCCAAAAACTGACATGGGATGATGTCCAGGATTTGTTTAAGTAAATTACTACCGGTTTCACCGGCAAAATTGGCAAACGGACTTCGTCCTTCTGTCTTTGTCATTCCGTGCGGAGCGAAGCGGAGACACGGAATCCAGGGTTTAACGGTACGACTTCTTTCATACTGCGTTCGTGAAATACTAATATTCCTGCGGCTCCCTCCCGGATTCTGGATAAGCTTCGCTTTTCTCCTCGGCAGAATCTCTCCCGCCGGAGCGGAAGGATTCTGCCGGTTTCATCCGATAATGCGGTTTATCCGATAATCCATATTAAACGCGATAACCGGCATAATCCCCTAACGGGAGATTATGCCGCGGCGAAATATTAATTTTTGCAATTTTTATTTTTTACCGCCCAAATTAGCATTTCGTGGTTATTAGTAAATCTTCTACCGTTAAAATTAGGCATAGCGTCAATTTTTACCCAAACCACATCATTTAAAAACCAAAAAATTATTTTAATTTTTTCTTATCTTCAGATTTTGATAAATAATTTTGTCGTGTTGAAACTTTTTTATTACTTCTTTTTTCTAAATCTTTTCGCGCCTTGCCGGCTACATTTCCGCCTTCTCGCGCTACAACTTTATTTTCATCAAAACCTTGAGTATTTTTATTTTTAGCAATTTCTGTTGTTGATGCTTCGCCAAGCATTGTGAATATTAATTCCAAATCGTCCATGTGATCTCGCAAATTTTCCCGTTTCAAACCTTTAAATTTTTGATATTGGCTTGGTGTCATTCCAAAAGTTGCTTTAGAAATTTCAGCCGTCAAAATTGCGTATTCCTGTCCTTCTTTTACATCTCTATTTTTCCACTCGTTTGTTAATGTTTCGCGAACCTCAACGCCTCGCATCCTTTTTTCAATCCACGCATTAGAATATCCTTTAGCTTTGTAAATCGCTCTCGTTCTTTTGGTGGCAAGTTCAGGATCTTCAATCTCTTGTATTCTTTCATAACCAACCCTTGCCAACCAACGCTTAAAAGGTTCTGCTTTGGGCGATGGAATTGATTGAATAATGCGAAAAATACCTTCTGTGTTGGCGCTGGTTATTTTTCTTTTTTTGCCATCCTTAGCCATCATTTCAAGCGGGGGACAATTTGTCCCCCAGTAGGAATTAAGTTCTTCATCCCTTTTTCTCATCTTCTTTATATAATCTCTAACATCTACTGTATCCGTAAGCGCTTCAACAACATCCGCAACCGAAAACCACCATTCATTACTATGAATAACTTTACGAATTTCTTTTCTCTGAAAAATCGCTATTTTTGTTGTTATAAATTCTTTATCCATAAAGTTAAGCGTTAAGCATGAAAAAATATTTTATTACGATGGTATTTTAAATATTCCTCTCTGCCAATTATCGGGATTCCTTTAAATTTTTGTTTTTGATAAATTCCCAATCTTTCAATATTTTTTTGTCCGCCGTTGGCTCCATGCTTTGCGTGGAGCCGAATTGCAAACGATGGGATAGAAAGAAAAGGCATTTTAGCATTATCCGCGGCTTACATCATAGCTCCATGCAAAGCGTGGAGCCGTCGCGGTTTGTTCTTGTAATTACCCTTGTGTTCTACCCGACAGAATCTCTCCCGCCGGAGCGGAAAGATTCTGCCGGTTTCAAACTTTCTGTTTTGCTTATTATCATAATCTTTTCTTTATCTATTAATATTTCTCCCGGCTTCCTCATTCCCGGAAATAAAGACATCATTGTCGCGCCGTAGGCGCCTGCCCGCAAAAATGCTAATATATCACCAATATTAACTTTAGGTAATTTTCTGTCTTCGGCCAAATAATCGCTTTGCAATACGGAATTAGCGCAAATAGTATAAAAATTAATTTTCTTGTTTATAAGTTTATCGGCCGCCACGACATCATGATACCCGCCGCTTTTCCAGCCATAAATATATGGACGGGCAAAAACACCGAAACCGCAATCTACTCCTAATTCAATCCAATCATCCATATTTTTAATATTAACAACTTTTACCAGTAACATTCCTGCGTCGCCCATAAGCGATCTGCCGGGTTCAATCTTTAAATTGACTTTGCGGGCAAAATGTTTTGACGCTTCTCGCATTAATTCCGAAACGCACTTTCCGTAATTTTGCCAATCAAATCCTTGATCAGTTGTTTTGGGCGGCAGACCAAAACCTGCGCCAAAATTAATATATTCTATGTCTTCAAATTCTTTGGCGCAATCTATGAGATATTTATTAAGTTTCAAGAACGGCTTAATATCCATCATGTTAGAAGCAATATATCCATGGACACCGATTATTTTCAAGCCATACCGCCTTGCCAAATTTTTGGCTTTGTCAAATTTATCTCTCTTAATTCCCACTCTCGCTTTGAATTTATAAGGTTTGTTCGTGATATATTGTCCGGTCGCTTTAACATGCGCGAAGATTCTTATTCCTATTTTATTATTTACATTGGTTTGCCGTTTTTTTATTTGTTTTAATAATTTTCCATATTTTTCTATTTCTTCCAGTGAGTCAAAATTAATTTGTATCTTATTTTTTATAAACATCGCCATATCCTCCTTGTCCAAATTCGTCGTGGTGACAGAAATTTTACTGTTCGGAAATCCGGCATTACGGGCAATAAGATATTCTTTCGCCGAATTTATCTGCAAATAAGATCCTTGTTCGCGCAAAACTTTTAATATTTTCAATCTATCATTGCACATAATGGCATAATGCAATTGCTTCGGCTCGTATTGAATTGAGGAATAAATTTTTCGGTAGGCGGTTCGAATCTGTTCGGCATTATATACATAAAGAGGAGTGCCGAACTCCTCAGCCAACTCCGATGCTTTAAATTTTTCAATCTTCAAATGATTATTTGCCATATTGTTTTCTCGCCTCGCTCATTTTTTTCAGTAATGAGCTTGTTAAATCTTTAAAAAAACTGTTTTTATAACGCTCCATAATTTTAATGCCTTGTTCAGTGACTCCGCCCTTTGTGCATACTTGCGGAATGACTTTAAATCCTTCTTTTTTTAGAAGCGGAACAAAAATTTCCAGCATCTCATTTAAAACTTCTGAAGCTTTTTGCTTATTTATTTTCTTTTCTTCCATTAACGAACTTGTATACAATTTCAAAAATTCGGCTACAATAGCGGGCAAGCAGCTTGATAAATGAGTATAGGCGTCAATTTCGCTTTCTTTAATTTCATGGATGTTACCGATTTTTGCAAGTAGCGTTTTGACTTTGTTTTGATCAAATTTATTGGTGTATTTTCCCGCTAATAATAAAATCGGACCGCCGATTTTATTTAACATACTGGGAATTATTCTTATCAGCTTAATTCTTCCAAGTTTTTCGTAATATGTATTTTCGTAAATTGCCGCTATCGCAGTCACAAATATTTTATTTTTTTGTTTTATCTCGGCAAAAAGACTTTTTATATCCTGCGGCCGCACACAAAGAAAAACAATATCGCTTTTATCCACTGTTTCCTGAACGGAATTGGCGCGTGAATATTTTTTACCGTTTATTTTACGCAGATCAAAAACGATAATGTCGGACGAACTCAAAAACTCCGCAAATCTTTCTGCTAACATTTTTCCAATATTGCCTAAACCGATGATACCTACTTTCATAATCACTTTTTAAAAATTTCTTTATCGTAATAGTCTTTAAATAATTTTCCGAGTAAACGAGTTTTTTTAAAATCAGTTTGAAAAACTATGCCGTCAATCTGTTTTATCGGCATTATATTCATTGATGTGCTTGAAATAAAAATCTCGTCATAATTTTTAATATCTTTTAACGGAATATCTATTTTTTTCACCATAAAATTATTTTTTGCCGCCTCCATAATAATTTTTCTTGTTATGCCGTGTAAAACTTTATCGTCCGGCGGAGTAAAAATTGTTTGCTGTTTAATCGCAAAAAAATTACTTCGCGTCCCCTCGCGGATGTTCCCTTTATCGTCAATAAGCAAAGATTCCAGGGCATTTTGTTTTTTTGCTTCGCGAAGAGCAATAAAACTCATCAGCAAATCTTTTGTTTTTGATTTAGGCACACGCCTTTCTCCGTAAAAAGTAATTACTTTTACGCCCTGCTTATAAAATTTATCGGGATAAAAAGTCAATCCGCCAACGGAAAAAATAAACAATTTTGTTTCTTCTTCGTCGGGGTCGCCGATTAAAACAATTCTCAATAAAGCGTTTTTTATTTTGTTTATTTTAATTAATTTATGAATCCACGACACCACATCCTCTTCTTTGTAGCCGTGCTCTATGCCAATCAGTTTTGCGGATTCAAAAAGGCGGATAACATGAAATTCAGGAAAAAATATTTTTCCTTGGACAACTTTTATTGAAGTATAAACGGCAAAATCAAAAAAATAACCTTTGTCGGCAATTGAAATTTTCGCCTCTTCTGCATTAATAATTTCCCCATTATAAATTGCTTTTGTCATCTTATCGCATTAAAAATCAAGGGCGTTGGCAATTTTCGCCATTAAACGCGCCAACACGCAAAATAACACTTATCCTTAATTTTATCTAAAAAAATTTAACGGCTGCTCTATTTAATTTTATTATAACAAAAATTATTCTTTTTACCTAATAAAAAAACAACCGAAACAGTAGAAGGTATAATACATAATGTGATTTTGTGGAAAATAACTATCCGCTTATTTCCGTGATATCGCAAAGCGGACTGTTTGCCCCTTGCTTTTTTCGCAAAAAAAAAGCAAGGGGCGGACAGTTTGCCGATTGTAAGCGGCATATCAATTCGCCTCGGCAGAATCTCTCCCGCCGGAGCGGAAGGATTCTGCCGGTTTCATCCGATGATGCGGTTTATCCGATAATCCATATTAAACGCGATAACCGGTATAATCCCTTAACGAGAGATTATGCCGCAGCTGAACTTAATATTTCTATTCGATCTTTTCTGGCATTTACCTCAATTGAATTCTATTTTAGCTATTCCGCTTTTAGCGGAATTGCGGAAATACCAACTTCGCTGATTTCTTTTTCCGCCTACGGCGGAGCGGATTTTTCTTTTCGGGCTTCGCCCGATTTTTTAGGGGATTTGGCTATAAATAAAAAAGAATAATAGGAGGGTTAAGAACTCTTGTTCAATTTTACAAAATTTTTCTCTATAAAATCAAATGCCTTTTTAAAATTATCCTTTGCAGTTTTTGAAATGTTATTTTCTGTAATTTCACCTTTGTTTACTTTTTCAAAAAATAATTTTGAAAACAAGACTTTTCTTTTACGACCAACGGTTTTTGTTTTGTCACTATCCTGCTTAACACTGGAATCAATCAATTTAAGATCAGCATGAGTAAACATATTCTCAATGCCGACCATATTCGCAAGGATATGTACCTTTTCTTTTGTTTTGTCATCGTTCCCATCAAAAACAAAGTCTTTTATTTCGTCAAATTTTTTCTTAGAATCCTTGCCGCCTTTTTCGTGGTCATCGTCAATAATTGCAATCCAAGCTAAACCATAACCAACCGACATAGAAATAAGATTGTTTATTTGTCTAACTCCTATTCCAGGAACAAAAGCATAATCCTCAGTTTTGCCTAACACCTTCTTCATTCCCGAAAAATAATAATAATCTGAAATGCCTTCAAGAATAACATTTTTGTTGTTGAGTGGCGAAAACTCGCTGACATTTAATCCTATTGCATCCGCTATTGGTTGTAGAGCATCTTTTTTATAATCGGTATCAATCTTACTAGTCACAATATCTTCTATCTTTGTGCCCTCCTCTTCAATATTTAAAACAAGTTTTATTCGGCTTAAATAACCTACTTCAATTAGATACGGCGAGTGAGTCGCATAAAAAATCTGATCTCCTTTTTTATCTTTATCATCACTCGCTAATTTGTTTATAAGTTTCAATATATCTTTTTGAGCCTTAACATGCAGGTGTTGATCTGGTTCATCCAATAAAAGAACTAAATCATTATGTTCAATATCTTGTGCTTTTAATTCTAGCCATAACGACAAAAACCAAATTAACCCCTTGCTTCGTTGTTTTGGCGGAAGTGGTTGTCCTTTTTTTGTTTCAACATAAAAATTTATATATGATCCATTTTCGTCCTCTCCGTCTCTTTTTTGAAAATCATATTTAACAATGACCTTGTTCTCGCCGTGTATTCTTTGTCCCCAATCCTTTTGAAAATCAACTGATAAAACTTCATTTTCCTCATCTTCTTTGGTTCTCCTGACAGAATCATTTTCCTCATCTTTTTTAACAAAATCCGTATCTAGTATTTGTTCTAAATTTCGAACAGCACGATAACCCTCGGTATCAGTCTTCTCTTCTTTGAGAGCCGAAACGAAAATTTTATTTGGTAGTAAATCACAAAAATCATCAAAGAAAACGATTTTGGGTCCTGTTTGCCAAAATAAATCAGCGACATCAGAATTTTGTTCATCGGTTATATTAATGTATTTTTCTCTTGTTTCTTCGTCCTCATCGGTTTTAGTTTCTTCTCCTTCTTTAATCTCCTTCGGTTTATCAAGAATTGAAGCTTGAAAAATTTTGAAAGAATTGTCGTCAATGGTGGTTTTTACTTCATCATTTTCATTAGTTTTCGTTATTGTAAATTCTTGGATTTTTTTAAGTTTGTTTTCATCAAATATTTTTTGTCCTTCTTCTATTTCTAACTTATAATCATCAACCGCAATATCAGAAAGAATTTCAGCAATATCATCGCTTTTCTCAATTTTGTAAGTACAACTAACAATTTGGGTCGGTTTTTGCCCAGTAGAAAAAGGTATAGAGTCTGGCTCAAATTTTCCTCGTTCAAAATCGTAAAGAGCACTAAGTAAAGAACTTTTACCTGATTCATTTTGACCTGCAAAAACCGATACATTATCGTTGTCTGACAATTCTATAATTCCAGAATCAACTATTGAACAGTAATTTTCAATTTTAATTTTTTTTAATTTCATAATTTCACTTCAAAAACTTTATTGTATTTCTCATGGCTTTGTTAAAATCTCTC
>QIIF01000118.1 GCA_003231075.1 Candidatus Falkowiibacteriota bacterium
TAATAAAAATATAGTATTTTGTATGCTTAATAATCAAAATAATATACTTTTTAATTCTTTTATGATAAATAACAATAAAAACTACAAAAACAGGACAATTTTTTCCAAAATTTGGCAAGAAATTGATAATGATAAAATTATACTTTTAAACGGCGCTCGTCAAGTCGGAAAAACCACTTTAATGAAAATGGTGAAAGAAAAATTGATGTCGGAAAAAAATGTAAGCCAAAACCAAATCCTTTGGTTTGATTTAGAGCGAACAGGCGATCTTGCCGACTGGGACAAACAAATTGACGCGCTTAATGTTTTACCCATTAAAGACGTTTCAAATAAATACTACCTTTTCATTGACGAATTTCAGCGCGCTTCCGAAATCGGCTCAACTCTCAAAGTTATCCACGACCATTATCCGCATATCAAGCCGATTATCACCGGCTCGGCTTCCTGGTATCTGAACATTGACGAATCAATGGCCGGCCGCAAAACCGTGATTAAAATATGGCCGCTGAGTTTTCAGGAATTTTTACAATGGAAACAAGATGATGAAATCGCGCGGCGCGCGTCTATGCTGGCGGAAAACAAACGGCTGCCGTCGGCTTTTGTTGATATTGCCAATAATAAATTACTTGATTTTTTGGCTTTCGGCGGCTATCCGGAAACGGTTCTTGCCGACGGCAAATCAACGCGGCGGCAAATTTTAAACGATCTGATAAATTCTTATCTGACGCGCGACATAAAAATATGGAATTACGCCGCCAACACTCTGCAGGTTAAAAAATTGCTTTCTCTGCTTGCCGCCCAAATAGGCGGCTTGCTGAACCAGCAAACTCTCTCAATCAACACTGAATTGGGACGGACCGCCTTGCAAAATCGCTTGGAGCTTTTGCAAAACACCTTTATTCTCTATTTTATCCAACCTTATTTTACCAACAAGATAAAAGAAATCGCCAAAAATCCGAAAATTTATCTTGCGGATACCGGTTTGCGCAACGCCCTGCTTAATAATTTCTCCATAATGCCGCAAACCCCTGAATTCGGAAAAATGACGGAAAATTTTGTTGTTATGGAGCTCTTAAAAAATCCTGATAACGCTTTTATGGTGAATGGGGCCGTAAATTTTTGGCGCACCCGCCAAAAACAAGAAGTTGACATCATCCTCCGCCGCGAAAACAAGTTGATTCCGATTGAAGTCAAGGGCGGCAACTGCCTCAAAATCCCGTCCGGGCTGAAGTCGTTCATCCGCCAATACGAGCCGGAAACCGCTTATGTTTTGAATTGGTCAATCATCAAGGACGAACAATGCAAAAACTGCCAAGTTCTTTTCCGTCCGCTCTGGTTCGCGGACAAGATTTAAGTTTTTGATTTTTCAACGAACTTTTTTTGAACCCGCCTTTTTACAAAGACGGGTTCAAGAAAGGTTGGGAGAGACAAGTGATTTGTCTCTCCCGAGAGAATTCATCTTTTTTTTTACTCTTTTAGTCGCCAGCAAATGACCTGACGACCTAATATTTTTATGGGAAATGATTCCATTAGGAAGCATTTCCCTTGAAGGGGAACATGAGGCCATACGGCCCCTTTTACATAATACGACGAGACCCGCCCCTCCTCGTCGTAACCAAGAATGTGGCTCTCGTCGAGCCACCTTATTACTGTTATATTCTTTTCCATTTTTTTCCTCCTTCCCCGCCTTGTTTTTTAGAAAACCCGAAAAAAACAAAGGCGAGCCCCGCGCGTTTTACGCCCTGCGGGATGGGCGTATTTTTTCTCCGCCAAAGGCGGAAAGTTTTTTAACGGTAAAACCGCCGATTAAATGCTTCGGTTTTCTTTTTTCCAAAACGCTTAATCGGAGATTTTACCGCTTGGAGGCGGAAATATGGTTTTTTTTATTCGGTTTTAATGAGCGTATTGCCGCCATAGCGGTCCTACCGCTTAGAAAAATAAAATTAGAAATATTAGGCGGCGGTCCCGTTATATGCCAAACCGGCAAAAGTATGCAGGGCGCTTAGCGGAAAGCAAACATAATTTAAGGAGAAAGAAAATTAAAAAATACTCGCTTCCCCTGCCCTGCATACTGCTGGCGGTTTAGTTTATTTTAAAAAAAACTCGGAACAAACCTCCTTTCTGAAACCGCCAGCTTTACGCTGATGATTTCGGAAAGGAGAGGATCTGGTAAAAACACAGATCCTCGTTTGAGTGTTTATAATGAACAAATTTATAAGGTGATTTTGAAAAGAATTTATTGCCCTTTTCTCACCTTTTTGTTTATCTCAATAGACGACCCAGGGCATAACACAACCCTAACCGTCCTATTGTCGCTGTTTACGGAGGTTTGCCTAATAAAGACAGTCCCCTCCATATTAGAGGTGCTCCACACCTCGGAATAAAAGTCGCTCCACCTGCTTTTCAATTTAAAATAAAGCAGATCGGATGACCCCGCCTTAATGAAACCGACATCGGGATTAATTTCACGGCTTTTAACCCCATAAAAGACCTCTAAGTCTTCTATAAAAAGCCTATGTCCCTCGGTCCCATGTACCGAGATTAATCTCCAATGCTTTTCAAGCATTTCTACCCCACCGTCATAATGCGGCTTGGGGTCGGGATACGGTCTAGAGGGAACGAGTATATCATTTTCTATTCCTTCCCTCGGAGAAAGTATGGTGCGAAAAGGATCGGAATCTATTTCAAAAAATTTGTCCAGATATAATGCATATTTCTCCGCATCCTGTTTCCCCAGTGCTGGCGAAACAACCATTACATCTACTTTAGTATTCCGCCCTAGCATGGCTTTTATATATGCCGGTTCAAAAGAATCAACGGCATATTTGCCATTTAAAATGGCATACCATTTTAAACCAAATTTTTCAAAAATCTCCAACCCCATACACTTTAATATTTCCATTGCTTGCATTGATGCTTCAATTTTTTTTTGATTCATTACATACTCCTTCTCGCCCGCCTTTTTATTTTCTTCCGTAAAACGGAAATAAAAACAAATAAGGGCTTACGGCAAAAAAACCACTAATCTATCAGGTCAACCAATCTCTTGACTAGCAGATTGGTTAACCTTTTCTTTTCCTCAAGAAATAAATCTTTAAGGATTTTTTCATGGGAATCCTCAACCCATTTTACAAGACGAGAAAATTCTTCTATACACACCTCTCCTCTATAGAGGTGCGTATAATGTTTTTCATAGGCCGGACTTACATTGGCCGAAAAAAAACAAAAGAACTTCCCCTTAATAAGGCGTACTCCGTTAAACTCCACGGGATACGCGCTATCGCCGGTTGGAACACTATTCCAACCAACAATCAAGGATAATGCCTCGTCAGCGTCATACTCAGTGGCTCCGTTCTTGTCGAGCGGAACAAGGACGGGGGATCCTTCCTGCTCTTCAAAATAATTTTCCCCTAAATCTTTTAAATCAACAAATTTTTTCATTTTCTCCTCCTCGCCCAAATTAGGCTTTTAAATTTTTACCGCTCTCATGAGCGATATATTTTTACTGTCAAAGAACATCTCCTCTTTGAATCTCAAAATGAATTCGGAACTCAAGTAGAAGGAGGAATCAGAGAGTGAAAATCTGACTCCTCCAGCCCCTTAAGCGGTTGCGTTTATATACAACAACACGCCCATTAAAAGGGCTATAATGATAAGCAACATGATCCAAATTGTGTTGCTTATCATTTTTTTTAATTTTTTCATCATTCTGCCTCCTCTCCCACCAACCCTTGACGGGATTAATTTTTTTCCACCCAATAGATAGAATTTTTTAGCATAATCATTTCCAATCGCTAATTAAATTTTCAAAATTTCAAAAACTTAATTAGCGATTGGAGTTAGATAAAATATTTCAATGAACCTCGTTTGAATCCGCGAATATTTTCACGGATTCAAGAAAGGTTGGGAGAGGCGAGTAATTTGCCTCTCCCGAAAATTTATGTAAATGAACTAATAAATCTATCCGCAAGCGTCTTATATATTATTTTGCGCTTGCGTCTTTTATAATCCCGCTCTCGCCGCAAACAGAGCAGCGGACTTCAAGCGTTTGCCTCGCTTGAAAATCTTTCCACTCGCTCTTGGCGAGGCGGGTTTGGCATCCGCACGCACAGCGGAAATAACGGTGTTCGGTCAATGTAAATTCACCGGAACCGTTACTTCCGGCCGCCTTGGCTTTCGGCTTTTCAGTTTCCCGATTAGCTTCCAGCCATGCGACCGCTCCGGCAAGCCACGCGTCTACATCACGCGCCCTATACAGACCGAGGAATAAATCCCCAATGTCTGTTTGGGCGATTTCGTATAATATGGAATCGCGTATGGCATCTTGCCGTTTTGCGCGGCCGTAAGCTGCTTCAAGCTCTCCTACAAAAATCCGAAGAGCGTTTTCAGCGCCCACGAGGCCGGCGGCCGTCTTGGCGAGCTCCACCGCCTTTTCGGCAATGTGCTCGTTATCGCCCACCGCATCCCAAACAGCTTCAGGAAAGCGGGCGCGACGAGCGGCTTGCCGATCGGGCATAACGCTTCTAACGCGAGCTATGAGCTCTCTGGCCTCCGCCACTTTATCCAACGCCGCTTCGTAACGGCAATCGGATAATGCGTTGGAGATCTCTTGAGACAGCTCATACGCCTCGGAACGCTCTTCAGCGGCAGCATCCACAAACTCTTTATAACCGTATTGCAGGTTATAGAGTTCATCGGACACTTCACCCTTGGCGGCCTTGGCCTCCTCCCTTGCCTTGGTTCTTGCCGACACCAAGGCAGCCAATCCGGACACGGCGTTTTCGGCATCAGCGCAAGCCGCTTCCGCCTCCGCGTAAGCCAAAGTCTTTAGATTCTTCTTGGCTTCCTGCAGAGCTTCGCGCGCCTGCCCAATCTCGGCCTCAACAAATTCCCTGTCCTCGGAATTAATTTCCTCCACTTTGATGTTAACCTTTGCTTCGGTTTCGGAAATCAATTTTTGAGTTTCAGAGAATTTGCCGCCGACTTCCGCCTTGATATTCTCCACTTCCGCTTTTATTTCCTCAACGCGGACGAAAATATTTTCGGCGGTTATACCATCGGCCTTGGACTTTGCCAGCTCTTCCAGGCGCTTTTTCAACGCCTCGCCAAGCTCGGTCCAAGAACCGCTCCAGCCGGAGGCGGAATAGTACGGCTCTTCCTTCGGCACTGCCAATACTTCACGGCAGGCCCTCTTTAGAAGCCGCTCCAGCCCAACTTTGGTCTCCTCTTCCGCTTTTTCCCGCGATTCCCTTAGTCTGATCTGAAAATCAAGCGCGGAATCCGAGTAAAGGTAAAAGTAACCATAAATCGGCTTACCCTCGCCATTGTCAGTCCGTGTAATTTCCACGGCGTCTAACAGTTTGGGCAGATACGGGAACACCTCTTCTGGATTGGAAATCCATGAAGCGTGCTCCAGTTTGGAGCGTTTCTCTCTCCACTCCCGCTCAATCCTCTCCTGCTCCAGTTTTTCAACCAGTTCAGGAAAAGTTTTTGCGGAATGGGAAACGCAAAGCAATTTTATCTGCCTACCAGAAGGAAGCGTAAGCGCTTCAATGACAGTTTCGCGCGCGAATTCTTCAGAAACTTCGGTCCGCGCGTAAAAACTGTTCCAGTCCTTACCGTATTCAACCGACAGTGTTTCGCCATCAGCCTTAATCCAGTCAGGATTCGCTTCCTTTATCTCCTCGCGTATTTCAGGCAAAAGTATTGAATCCAAATCCAATAAATCCACCTTTTCCCGCGAAGCCAAAAATTTATTTCTCGTGTAGACTCCGGCTTCCTTGCAGATGCCGAGATAAAATTCTCTTATTTTTTCTTCGGCATTGTTCGGAATTTCTCCACCTGAACGCAAATGCAAATCGTAGATATTTTCCTTAATCATTTTATTGTTGACAATGATTTCGGGAATATCCACTTTATCGCGTACAATCGCGTTCGCGAATACTTCAACTGCTTTATCCACGAATTCGGCCGGAACCTCAATGAGGTTTTCGCTGATAGAGCCGATTTTCTCGCCGGCAAAACTGGCTTCATATTCAACGATAATTTCATCGCCGTTATTAGCCGTTCCGGTAAGAATTTTCAGCGTTTTGCGAGAGTACTTCTTTACCAGTTCTTCTGGTATTTCAGTTCCCTCGCAAGTCGCCCGCTGATAGCCCCTTTTGTCAGCCCAGTGCCGGATAGTTCCCAGCACTTTATTGGCTCCGGTCATTGAACATTGGGCTGCCCAAACCGTTCCGGCATGGCTGTTGTGTTCGTTTTGGACGAAGTCCAACGACTGAACACGCGCTAACAAATCAACAAAATCCTGATGAAGTTGATCATTATTGGCAACCAGCAACAGCTCATCGGGGCGAGGCAACCTTCTGTTGAGCTGGCGATAAATGCTTTTCATTGCTAGTGTGGCTTCTTTAATGGCTTTTCCATTAAAGCCATATTGGTCGCACCACTCAATGAATTCGCCCTTACTGACCACTGTTTTCTTGGATTTTTTGTCAAAATATTTCTTGACATAGTCTCCACGAAATCTGTAGCCAACATCGCCATTGCCATTTTCCTTCGTGATATAACCAAACTGCCCTAAAGCGGACACGATTATGTTATACGAAGTTAAATGGTCGCTTTCGCTTACTCCAAATTCGCTCAGTTTAGCTTCCCGGCGAAGAAGAGAGTAAAGCGACTGAACGCAGGATGATATAACAGCGGTATTCAACAAATCGTTATTGCCGCTTTCCTGCGCGTGAATCAAAATTTCCGCCCAGTTCGGCTCAACCGGCAGCCGTTCAACCTGCTTGCCGTAGGCGGTCAGGTTGTCGCTTTCGGCTTCCAGAATTCCACGGTTTTTGAAGCGCTTAACTTCCGCTTCGTATCTTCCGTGGTCAACCGGAGCGATAAGTTCCAACTCGGACAAATTTACTCCGAGCCGCCCGCAAGTCAGAGCCACCCTCTGCAAATCTCCACCCAGAACAAATTCCGGGACAGTGGGCTTGAGCTCGTGAAAATCAATAGAACGGGAAGTCAAGATGTAAATCTTGGAATTCTCCATTCTGCCGTTCACGCGCCCGCCCATTTGCAGGAGTTCGTTATTTCCGAGCCGGACTTTCTCCAGCACCGGCACGCCCGAGTGGATAACTTCCTTATACATCTCATCCACTATGACGACCGTGTCCAATCCCAAAATATTCAGGGAACTGGCGCCGGCAATGGTCATAAAGACCATAAAGGGTTTTGGAACGTCGCCTTTTAAAAACTGGCGAAGCTTTTCCGCTTTTTCCCCGCCGTGGTAGAAATCGCAGTAAAGCCCTTCATGCTCGGAGAACTGGCGAGACAGATTCTCCGCCATCGCCCGTGTGGGAACGAAAACTGCAACCGCCCTTTCTTCTTTTACAAAATCGTCAATTTTAGAAGAAAGGAGCTGTCCGCAATCATCCCGTAAACACTCAACTTCCGACTTTTTCGCCGGATCAAACGCCGAGCACTCAATAACCGAGCTGGCGTTTAAATAACGGCTATAAAGTCCCGGGTCAATCGTAGCGCTCATCCAAAGAAACATATTACTGTTTCTTTTAGCAAGCGCCATGGAAAGCTCTAGGTGTTCCGAGGTCTGGTGAATCTCATCAATCACGACTAAATCCTGTTCCGTGATTGTGCGAGATTTCAGCCAATGGAGCGCCACGCCCGGTGTTACCACAAGAACATTGCATGTCCAAGTATAATCCGTGGCTTCGTGTTCGCGAGTAACAACATCAACCCGCAAACCTTCGGCTAAAACTTTTCCGGCAATGTCGCGGATAGCAACGGTTTTCCCCGTTCCTGTTCCGGCAACAACGCCGAATCCGCCATCGGCCAGTCCGTCAACCGCCTTAAATATCTCCTCGCCTTTTTCCCGCATAAGCAAGGTCTGGGGGATATTGCCGTTAGACAATACCATGGAAATATTAAGGCATGTGCTCCTTGTCGGAGCAATAACTACCAACCTATCAAATCTATTCATCTCATTCTCCACGAGCCGGCATATCCGAGACACCTCGGACACCCTTGCCATCTCGCGCGCCATTCTTTCGGCGCTTGCCAACCGCTTATGTATTCACAATTGGCCGTTTGTAGGGCAAGGGCCGCCCGGGAAGTTAACTTTCTACAATCCTAAACTAAAATTTCTTATCACCGCCTTTCTGAATTTTTATTTAAACCGTTAAAAACGGTTTTGTTAAAAAACGCAATCTCTATTTGAACCCATCTTTTCCCTAAAGACGAGCTCAAGAAAGATTGGAAGGTTTTAGAGAGTGATAATCTAAAACCTTCCGAAAAAAAAATAAAAAAAGAACTGATTCGCTCTTGGTTAACCCCCGCCATGAGCAGTAAAGGAGCGCTCTGTTAAAGGCCAAGCGCACGAAGCCTAAATGATCTATTAGACCGTTTCGCCGGTCGGTGTCTCGGTATCCTCCTTCTGGAGGATCCAGAGTTCGTCGCGGTAGGCGACGTAAACTCTGGTCTGCCCGAGGGCGGATCCGAGCTCGGAGGCGAGGTCGTTCAGGATGACCTCCACCTCCTCATCCGATAAGTCAGCGTTGTAGAGAGGCGAAACCTCTCCCACAAACGCCGCCTGCGGTTCATTGCCGCCGCCGGCATTGCCCGGCCCCTCCGGCCAGGCGTAAACTACCGTGCCGGCCGTAACGGAGCCGGTTAGAAACTGCCTGCCGGCGGCAGCCGCGGCCTTGAGGTGGTTCTCAATAAAAGGAACCACCTCCTCTACTGTGTGAACCGTGGCATCATCACCGTAGCACTCCTGCAGGCCTACAGTGATGGCGAACGACCGCCGTTCGCCTTTTGAACCGTCAACAATTTTATACATAAATCCTCCTTCCCCGCCAAATCAGCAGGGGCGAATTGGTTGTGGCCCAACCCGCGAAAGCCATATTTTTTCCCGCCAAGGGCAGGAATTTTTAACGGTAAAACCGCTAATTAAACGCATCAAACTGCGGGCTGAAGCATTTAATTAGCGATTTTGCCTTTTAGGGGGATGAAAATATGATTTTTTTTTTGTTTGGTTTCAATGAACCTCGTTTGAATCCGCCTTTTTTAAAAGGCGGACTCAAGAAAGGTTGGGAGAGGCGAGTGATTTGCCTCTCCCGAGAAATTTATTTAAGAACGAATTTGCCCATACTTTTACGCGGATGGCCTTTACCGCAACCTTTTGTCCTTGTCCGTTATTCAGACAAAAGGAACTTCCCGTTTGTTTTTTGTCGGTTAGGCGGGAGTCCAACATTTTATTGTTTCTAAAAATAATCTATCCATTTTTTTGACCCACCGTCAAGTGGGACAACAATAATTGGTGGCATTCTCTCTGTTGCCACCATTGCCTCTTTTTCTATTTTTGAAGCGATTGTCATCGCCTCATTGAGCATAGATGGGTCTCTAAATGAAACCCATCCAGCCAATCTCCTTCCTCCGCTAAAACCGGAAGGAGTTTCTACTGAAATTATATAGTACCCACTCGGGGTACTATTAATCTTTAGGTACTTCCCCTTATATTTCATTTCCTTCTCCTTCCCCGCCTTGCTTTCTCAGTAAACCCGAAAAAAACAAAAGCGAGTCCCGCGCGTTTTACGCCCTGCGGGATGGGCGTATTTTTTCTCCGCCAAAGGCGAAGAATTTTTAGACGGTAAAACCGCCGATTAAATATTCCAATTTTAAGGCCGGAACGCTTAATCGGCGATTTAAAATTAATTTTAATTGTAAAGAACCGGCTTTATTCCCTTCCTAAAAACGCCATAGGTTTTTTGGTGTTTTTGGGAAGGGAGCCCGATTAGAGATTAGAGTGAAAATAATCTTTTTGGCGGGCTCGTTTTTGTTGCAGATTAGTGATAGGACCGAGAAGAGATTTTTGTCTCTTCTCGGCTCAACAACGGGGTACCGAGGATGGGGTAGATCCTCGGTTCGAACTTTCGTCCGAGGTGGATATATTAAGCGGGGTTTAACTAAAATTAATCCCCCAACCCCCTTTATCAAGGGGGCTTTTTATTCCCTTGATAAAGGGAGCGCAGTAATATGTCCGCCTCGGACGGCCAGTTAATCTGGCATCGCGAGGTCACTCTTTACTTCGCGTTTTGCGAAGGGCGGTAAAATTGTTTGCCGCTCCACATTTTTAATGTGGAGTTGGTATTCTTTACCGCTCAATAGCGGCTGTCTGCCTTAGGAAATGAACTCTCTCCTTTCGCTAAAATTTTTAGCGAAAATAATGTTAGTTCATTTTCGTTTCCCAAAATCAACAGTATCCGCTTTTTGCGATTCATATTCCCGAATCGCTTAAGTTGTTTGTTTTAATAATCTTTTATGTTTCGCGTAATGGCGAAAATAACGCGGAGAAGCTAATGGCCTATGGCAAGAAAATGCCGTCTATAAAGATTTATTGCCATTTTCGCTCCGCAAGCATCGGAGTTTCTCTCTCCCCGCATTATTCTCGCTATTACATACTTGATAAAGCAACAAAAAAACGATAAATATTGTGCTGCCCTCTTAATTGGTTAGAGAGCGCCACAATACTTATCGCTTTATTAATTAGTTAACTGTTAATGGTTAATTGTTAATTGTTAACAGTTGACAACGGCTCTCTCCTTCCGTTTATTCCGCCTCAGCTTTGCGCGCAGGCGGATTATTTCTATTTATTTCAAAGAACTTGGTTGTTAATGGTTAATCGGCAAGCTAATCCTTTTTTAGCTTAATAAAACAGTATAGCACAACACAGAAATTTTGTCAAGGGGGTGCGGTGTAACTGCTCACTACCCATCCAAATATTACCGTAGTTTTCCATAGTTTTCCCTTTAATTTTAGCTAAAAATGTGCTAAAATACAGGTATGGGAAAAAGAAAACAAACAATAGAACAAAGGCAGCTGCAAGTAATATCAAGATTGAAAAATATTAATGATAATTTAAGGATAAAAGTTGAGCTGTTGGAAGAAAAACTGGCTAAAAAAGATTTGGCGCTGGAAGATGTTTTGTTGCGTTTGGCTGAGTTAGAAGAGATGATATTCGGAAAAAAGAAAGATAAAAAAGACAAGGATAACGAGGATGATGATAATAAGGATAATAATTCCGGTAATTCAAATAAGCCCAAAAGAGATAAATCGTCATATACGCGCCCCGCTCCAAACGAAAACGAAGTTACGGACATTGAAGAGTATAACATTGATAATTGTCCCGATTGCGGAACCAAACTAACTAAAAAAGAGTTTGTGATCAGGTATATTGAAGATATTAAATTGGCCTGTTCCGGCGCAATGGATAAAAACAGGGATGTTAAAAAAATTAAAACAGTAATTAAACAGAAAATAGCCAAAGGATATTGCCCTAATTGCAAGAAATGGCATTCCGCGTTTTTAATAAGCAGTAAAATCACTCGCGCCGGGCCTAATGTTAAAATGTTTGTTTCGTATTCAATTAATATTCTCAGATTAAGCTACGAACAGACAAAAAACATATTGCTTGACCTATATAATTTTAATATCTCAGACGGAGAAATAGCTAATATGCTGGAAAAGACGGCTCAAGCGTTAAAACCCGAGTTGGCGCGGTTAAAACAAAGGATATTACGGGCAAAGTCGGTGCATTTGGACGAAACCGGCTGGAGAACTCAGGGCGAAAAGAATTACAATTGGGTTATGGCTTCCGGAGAAACCGAAGAAGCGGTATTTTTAATCGGAAAAAACAGAGGCAAATGGCACGCTGGACAATTATTAGACGGCTATGCCGGAGTCCGTGTTACCGACTGCTATCCCGCCTACAAAAACTTAGACGGAGAACAAGCTGTTTGCTGGTCGCATATTATTAGGAAATCCAGAGATTTAAAAAACAATGTTAATTTAAGGGAGGATAAAAAAGAGTTTGTAAAAAATATATATAATGATATATCGGAGCTTTTCGGTAAAGTGGGGAAAATTCATAAAACAAAATTCAATAAATCCGAAAGAATAAAAGCGTTGCCGGAATTGGAAAATGATTTAGACGGCGTTATTAAAAAAGTAATGGATAACCCAAAACAAAGCGTGAAAAAATTAACCGATCTTGTCAAGTTAATGAAGAATTACAAAAAACAATTATTTACCTGTATTGCCAGCGAGGGAGTGGATACGACGAACAATAAAGCGGAGAGAAAATTACGGCATATTGTCTTAAAGAGAAAAAACTGTTTCGGGACTAAGACGGAAAAAGGCAATCAGATTATGAAAGTGAATATGCCCGCGCTTCTTAGCATTTGGTGGAATAATAGAGATCAATTCTTTCCGAAATTCAGAGAATTAATGGATGGGTAGCGAGCAGTTACTATAAATTACTTAATTAAAAACCCCTCCCACAAATAACCGCTATTAAAATAATAGTTATTCGCAGAAGGGATTCGAACCCTTACGGACTTTCATCCAGTAATTTGATAAACTACCGCGTATACCATTTCGCCACTACGGCATTATTTAATA
>QIIF01000138.1 GCA_003231075.1 Candidatus Falkowiibacteriota bacterium
TCTTGCGGGAGGACTTTATTTGATATTGAAAAAGTTACCGAGAAAATAAAAAAGGAATTAGGACATCTGAAAGGCGCGACTATCGCGATAATGGGATGCATTGTTAACGGCATTGGAGAAATGGGGGACGCCGATTTCGGATATGTGGGGGGGAAGCCGGGGATGATAAATTTATATTACAAAAAAGAGCCGGTCAAACGGGATGTGCCGGAAGATATGGCGATTGATGAGTTGGTTAAATTAATTAAAGAAAAAGGGATGTGGGTTGAATAAATTCTCGTAACGCATAACTCGTAACTCGTAATGTAATTATGATGAAGAATAAAAAAATAATTTTAGTGAAGCCGAGGGGGTTTTGCGCCGGAGTGACAAGGGCCATTAAGACGGTTGAAAAAGCGTTGGAGCTGTATGGAGCTCCTGTTTTCGTTAAACACCAGATAGTGCATAATCAAAGAGTGGTGGATATGTTGAAGGAAAAGGGGGCGCGGTTCGTTGAATCTTTAGCCGATATCCCCGAGGGAAGCGTCACCATATTCAGCGCGCATGGCGTTTCACCGAAAATAAGGGAAGAAGCCGGACGGAGAAATTTAAAAACGATTGACGCCACCTGTCCTTTGGTTGCCAATGTCCATTGGGAGGCGAAAAAATTTCATGGCGAAGGGTATGCCGTATTATTAATCGGCAATCGGGGGCATCAGGAAGTGGAGGGGATTATGGGAGAAGCTCCCGTCATATTGATTGAAAATATCGTAGATGTGGCCGGCATTGAAGCTGTTGCCGGCCAAAAAATCGTTTGCCTTACGCAAACGACTCTTTCAGTCAATGATACGGCTATTTTGATAAAAAAATTGAAGCAAAAGTTTCCGGGCTTGGTTTTGCCGCCAAAAGGAGATATTTGCTACGCCACGCAAAATCGGCAAGAAGCGGTTAAAGAAGCGGCGGATATAACGGATATTATTTTTGTGATCGGTTCAAAATCAAGCAGCAATTCCAACAGGTTGGCGGAAACGGCCGGCGCCAAGGGATTCTTGATTTCCGACATAAGCGAAATTAACGAAAAAGCCCTTGATAGGGCGAATGTCATCGGTATTACCGCCGGCGCTTCCACGCCGGATGTGATGGTTGACGAGGTGGTGGAGTTTATAAAGAATAAATATCAAGATATAGAATTAGAGGAAATGAAGCGCGAAGACGAAACTATGATTTTCCCCTTGCCGGCGGAGCTGGTGGTAAAATAAACTTAAACAATATTTTCGTGAAATTTTGATTTAATTGTGCGCGGTTTGATGCCGTGTTTTTTGTTGTAGGCGATTTGGGCGCGGCGGCGGCGGTTTGTTTTGTTTATGGCGCAGCGCATTGCCGGCGTAATTTTGTCGGCGTACATTATGACTTTTCCCTCAATGTGGCGCGCGGCTCTTCCCATAGTTTGTATTAAAGAGGTTTCATTGCGTAAAAATCCGGACATATCAGCGTCTAAAATCGCTATTAACGAAACTTCGGGCAAGTCCAGTCCCTCTCTTAATAAATTTACGCCAATCAACGCGTCGTATTTTCCTTCTCTTAAGCCGCGCAATATATCAACCCTTTCCAAAGTTTTTATTTCACTGTGCAGATAGCAGGTTTTAATCCCTTGTTCAATAAGATAATCTGACAATTCTTCCGCCATCCGTTTGGTAAGCGTAGTGACTAAGATGCGTTGGTTTTTTTCGGTTCGTTTTTTTATTTCTTTTATTAAATCCGGAATTTGCTCTTTTGTTTTTTTTACTTCCACTTCCGGGTCAAGCAATCCGGTCGGCCTGATAATTTGCTCAACCGTTTGCGCTGAATTTTTTATTTCAAATTCCGTCGGAGTGGCGCTCACATAGATAACCTGGTTTATTTTTTCGTTAAATTCTTTAAAATTAAACGGGCGGTTGTCGCGCGCCGAAGGCAGGCGGAAGCCGAAATCAATCAGTGTTTGCTTTCTGGCTTGGTCGCCGGCGTGCATTCCCCTGATTTGCGGCAAGCTTACATGCGACTCGTCAATAAATAGCAGATAATCTTTTGGGAAAAAATCCATCAAGGTTTCGGGCGGAGAACCGGCGGACCTGCCGGTTAAATGGCGGGAGTAGTTTTCTATGCCGTTGCAGTAGCCGACCTCCTTAATCATTTCCAAATCATAATTTGTTTTTCGCGCCAGCCGTTCATACTCAACTATTTTTTTCTGCTTTTTCAGCTCAGATAGCCGTTCCTTTAATTCTTCCCTGATATTTTTCAGCGCCGCCTTCATTTTATCTTCCGGCGTCATAAAATGTTTGGCGGGGAGGATGGTTATAGCCGTCATAGTATCCACGGCAGAACTAAGTTCCGAAGCTTCGGAACTTAGTTCTTTTGGTATTACTGAGATCTTATCTATCACATCCCCGAACATTTCAATCCTAATAATCGCTTCGCCTGTCGCGAGATGAATATCAATTATTTCTCCCCTAACCCTGAATTGACCGCGCAGGAAAGCGATGTCGTTTCTCTCGTATTGGATTTTAATCAAGCGGCGCAACAGCTCGTTTCTTTTTATTTTTTGCCCGACGCTGAATTTTTCGCTCATTGCTTCGTAATCCGCTTTTCCGCCCAATCCATAAATGCATGATACGCTCGCCACAACCAGCACATCGCCGCGGTTTAATAAAGATTGCGTGGCGGCGTGCCGCAGGCGGTCAATTTCTTCATTGATGGTCGCTTCTTTTTCAATATAGGTGTCCGTGTGCGGAATATACGCTTCCGGCTGGTAATAATCGTAGTAAGAAACAAAATAATGCACCGCGTTTTCCGGAAAAAATTGCCTGAATTCGCCGTAAAGCTGAGCCGCCAGAGTTTTATTATGCGAAATCACCAAAGTCGGCCTTTGGACATTTTGGATAATATTCGCCATAGTAAAAGTCTTGCCGCTTCCCGTCACGCCAAGCAATGTCTGATCACGATAACCTTTAGTCAAGCCATTAGTTAATTGCTTAATGGCTTTCGGCTGGTCGCCGGTTGGTTTAAAGTTTGAGCGCAGTTTAAATTCCATAGATAATAAGTATAACAGGCAAATTTATTTTTGACAATTGGCTGAAATTAAGCTAAAATAAGGACAGGTAAGACGGTATATTGACAACTGTAATACAGATGTAATACAATATAATTATCTTTAATATAATAAACACGGAGACTAAGCCTTCAATTGGGGGCATAATCTCTTATAACACTATGAGAGAAGTTTTAACTTTATCGCTTCCGCCGAAAACAACCCAGCTGATAAAAAAGAAAGCCAAGAGTAAGGGGTTTGATAGCGTAAGCGGATATATTAAGTATTTGATTACGATTGATGATGATATGATTTCCGCGGATGAGCTGTTGAAAATGGCCAAAGAGGCGCGAGAAGATTATAAAAAGGGGAAAACCATAAAAGCAAAGTCTTTGATGGATCTTTTATGATTGTTAAAAATTTGGAATATAGCAGAAAATTCGTAAAAAAATTAAAGAAGCTGCCACTTCATATTATTAAGGTTGCCGGTGAAAAAGAGAAAATATTTAAAGAGAATCCGTTGCATCCATCACTAAAATTACATGAGTTGCATGGAAAGTTAAATGATTTGTGGTCAATTTCCATCTCCGACAGTTATCGGATTATTTTTGAACGGCAAGAAAACGGGGACATCGTTTTTATCTCTATCGGCAAGCATGATATTTATAAATATTTATGATAAATCGGAAAGAGCAATTAAAAAAGCAAATTAACCCTTTTTCAGAAATGGAAAAGGAGGTTTTGGATTTTTGGGAGAAAAATAAGATTTTTGAGAAATCGGTTGAAAAAGACGCTCCTAAGGGTGATTATGTTTTTTATGATGGGCCGCCGTTTGCTACAGGCACGCCGCATTACGGGCATATTGTGGGGAGCGTGATGAAAGATGTTGTGCCGAGATATTGGACTATGAACGGTTATAGAGTTGAACGCCGCTGGGGATGGGATTGCCATGGATTGCCGATTGAAAATATTGTTGAAAAGGAAATGGGCTCAAAAAGCAAAAAAGACATTGAAGCGCTGGGCGTGGACGAATTTAACGCGAAATGCTGTTCAAAAGTTTTGGGATATGTTGAAGACTGGAAAAAGGTGATTACAAGATTAGGCCGCTGGGCGGATATGGATAATGCTTATAAAACGATGGACTTGGATTATATGGAATCCGTTTGGTGGGTTTTTAAGCAGTTGTATGACAAGGGTTTGATTTATGAAGGATACCGTTCAATGCATATTTGCCCGAGATGCGAAACCACCCTTTCCCAGCAGGAAGTGACGGAGGGTTATAAGGATATTAAAGATCTGTCGGCGATCGCGAAATTTGAGCTGGTTGACGAACCGGGAACTTATGTTTTAGCGTGGACGACTACGCCGTGGACTTTGATCGGGAATGTGGCGTTGGCGATGAAGGATAATATAGTTTATGTTAAGTGGCTTGATGATAAATCTGGTAATTATTATGTGACATCAAAAGATTTTTTTGAAAAATACGCATCAGAAAACAACATTAGTACTGCTCAAATGTATTTAGATAAAACTAAAACCGAGGTATCTAATGGGTTTAATTATATTGGCAGAAAGTATAAACCGCTTTTTGATTATTATTCTAAAAATGAAAAATTAGAAAATTATGAAAACGGTTGGAATATTTATGGGGCGGATTTTGTGACTACGGGAGAGGGGACGGGGGTTGTCCATATCGCGCCCGCTTTTGGCGAGGATGATATGAATTTGGGTAAAAAATATAATTTGCCGTTTATTCAGCATGTGGGCATGGACGGCGTTATTAAAAAAGAGGCGGGTGAGTTCGCGGGGATGAATGTGAAAGAAAAAGAAAATCATATGAAAACCGATATTGAGATTATAAGATATTTGGCCCATAATAATTTGCTTTTCCATAAAGAAAAATACGAGCATAGCTATCCGCATTGCTGGCGGTGCGATACGCCGCTGATTAATTACGCGACTTCTTCGTGGTTTGTGGGAATTACCAAGATTAAAGACAAACTTTTGGAAACTGCGAAAGACATAAATTGGTCTCCGGCGCATATAAAAGAAGGGCGTTTCGGCAAGTGGCTTGAAGGCGCGCGCGATTGGTCAATTTCACGGCAGAGATTCTGGGCAAGCGTGATTCCAATTTGGAAGTGCGAAAGATGTAAAGAATTAAAAGTTTACGGCTCTATTAAAGACCTGGAAAAAGACAGCGGAAAAAAAGTTAAGGATTTGCACAAGCATGTGGTTGATAAAATAAAAGTGCCTTGCGAAAAGTGCGGAGGCGAGATGGCGCGCGTTCCGGATGTTTTGGATTGCTGGTTTGAGTCCGGTTCTATGCCTTACGCGCAGATGCATTATCCTTTTGAAAATAAGGAAAAATTTGAAAAGAATTTTCCGGCCGAGTTTATCGCCGAAGGCGTGGATCAGACGCGGGCTTGGTTTTATTATCTGCACGCGATCGCGGGCGGAATAAAAAACAGCAGCGCGTTTAAAAATGTAATAGTGAACGGGATAGTATTGGCCGAGGATGGCAAGAAAATGGCGAAAAAGCTGCAAAATTATCCTGATCCAATGTTGGTTTTTGATAAATACGGAGCTGACGCTTTGCGATACTATCTTTTAAGTTCTCCGGTTATGCTTGCGGAAAATATGAATTTTTCCGAAAAAGGCGTGCAGGAGTCATTAAGGAATGTTGTGATGATCCTGTGGAATGTTGTTAGGTTTTATGAAATGTATGCCATTGTAGGGGCAATTCATGAATTGCCCCTACAATCAGGCAATGTTTTGGATAAATGGATTTTGGCGCGTTTGAATCAGTTGATTGAAGAAGTGACTGAGAATATGAATAATTATAATCTTCCGAAAGC
This sequence comes from Candidatus Falkowiibacteriota bacterium, assembly GCA_003231075.1. Classification (GTDB taxonomy): domain Bacteria; phylum Patescibacteriota; class Patescibacteriia; order Patescibacteriales; family SZUA-104; genus SZUA-104. The sequence goes on from QIIF01000138.1 coordinate 5,899, forward strand.
CGCAAGGCCGATTGAGGATTTTATCAATGATTTGTCAACATGGTATATTCGCCGTTCACGAGATAGATTTAAAAAGAGCCCTCTTGATAAAGGGGGTTTGGGGGATTTTAATGATAAAAAATCAGCGTTGGAGACAACCGGTTATGTGTTGTCGCAATTATCAAAAGTGATGGCGCCGTTTACGCCGTTTGTCGCTGAAAATGTTTGGCAGAAAGTGACGAGGAATGATTTTAATGATAAAGAAAAAAGTGTTCATTTGGAGGCATGGCCTGAAACAGGAAACAGGAAACAGGAAACAGGAAACAGAATTTTAGAAGAAATGGAAGTTGTGAGAAGAATTGTTGAATTAGGATTAGCTGCGCGTGATGAGCATGGGATTAAGGTGCGGCAGCCGTTGCAACAATTAACAATTAACAATTTACAATTAACAGCCATTGATGAATATATAGATTTAATTAAAGACGAGGTTAATGTTAAGGATGTGGTTACGCGGAAAGGGAATGGAGATTTAGAGGTTGAGTTAGATGTAACATTAACTTCTGAATTAAAAATGGAAGGGGCTAAGCGGGAGCTTGTTCGGTTTATAAACGCTTTGCGCAAGCAGGCGGGGATGACGATTCAGGACAGGGCTGTTGTTTATTATGAAACCGCGTCGGTTGATGTTAAAAATGTGTTTGAAAAAATGGGAGATGAGATTTTGAAAGATACTTTAAGTAATCAAATTATTGATAATATCAGTGAGGCGGAGGTAAAAAAAGAAGTTAAGGTTAACAGGGAAGAGGTTGCTTTAGGGATTAAGAAAATTTAAAAATTTTTACCCAATAATTTCTACCGAGCTTTAGCTCAGGGTTCGGGCGGCTTTAGCCGCGTACCGTCACGCTACGGCGGCTAAAGCCGCCCGAACCCTGGCCTAAAGGCCGGTAGAAATTATTCCTAAGCCGGTAGAAGAGTTTTATTATGCAGAAGCATTACCAGCATTTAAAAGAAGGCGCCCCTTATTGGCCGGACAATTCCATGTATTTTTTAACTGATTCTACTTTTTTGCATTTTCCGTTTTTTCAGAAAGAAGAACAAAAAATAATAGTATTAAATCAGATTAAAAAAATAAAAACACAATTGGAAATTCCCGTATCTGATTATAGTATTGCCGTAAACCACTATCATATAAAATTTTATTTGAAGAACGGCATAGATATGAAAAAAGTGAAGCAATTATTGCGGGGAGGCATTTCTTACGAGTATAGGAAAAGATATAAATTGCCGTATAAGGAAATGTGGCAAACCAGAAAAATAACAATGATTACTTCCGAGGAAATGAATTTTAAGGTTTCGGGATATATTATCGGTAATTTATTGAAACATAAAGAAGTAAGCACTTTTGAGGAGTTAAAAGAAAATGAATTTTCAAGCTATTGGTATGTAGAGGATAAATATGGAAACGATATTGCCCAAGGGCTGGTGCGCGGCGTAATAGATGTTAACGAGGATGTCCGGGGCGGGATTGATTTTAGCCGGTTAAGTGAAATTAATATTAAATATTCGGCAGGTTAAAACCTGCCGAACCCAGAGCTAAAGCTCGGTAGAAATTTTGTAAATATATGCCAAAAATAAAAGCGTTGGTTTTAATGTCGGGCGGGCTTGATTCAATGCTCTCAGCCCGAACTTTAATGGAGCAGGGCGTGGAGGTTACCGGCCTGGTTTTTGTGAGCCATTTTTTCGGCGCGGCCAAAGCGCGCAAAGCGGCCGAACAGCTTGGCGTGAAATTAAAAGAAATTGAATTTAAAAAAGAACATTTTGATATGGTAAAAAATCCGAAGCACGGATACGGCAAGAATATAAATCCTTGCATTGATTGCCATACTTTAATGCTGAAGCGCGCGAAAAAAATTATGGAAGACGAGGGCTATGATTTTGCGGCGACCGGAGAAATTTTAGGACAAAGGCCGATGTCGCAGAATAAAAGCGCGCTTAAGACGGTAAACCGCGAATCGGGCTTGGGCGATTTACTGGTAAGGCCGATGTCGGCGAAATTGTTAGATGAAACAAAGCCGGAAAAAAACGGTTGGTTGAAACGCGGAAAATTGCACGAAATAAGCGGAAGGTCGCGTTGGCGGCAGAGAGAGCTGGTTGAAAAATATGGGATTAAAGAATACGCCTCTCCGGGAGGAGGATGCCTTTTAACCGATCCGGAGTTCAGCCGGCGCTTAATCCGCATGCTTGATTATTGGCCGGATTGCGCCGGTTCAAACACCGAGCTGTTGAAAAGCGGACGCGTCTTTTGGATAAGCGGAAAAAATGGTAAAATTATCATAGTAGTGGGAAGGGACAAGGCGGATTGTGAAAATTTGGAAAAATTAGCCCAAAAAGGCGATATATTGATGGAACTGAAAGATATCAAGGGGCCGATGACTTTGGTTAGGAAATTGGAAATTGGAAATTTGGAATTTGGGGAGTTGGATATTAATGTGCCGGATGCGTTAAAATTAGGCGAGTTGAAATTAGGTGAGGAAAAAAGTAAAGATGAGGTTTTAAATATTGCCGCGTTATTGACTGGATTTTATGCTCCGAAAGCAAGGGGGAAGAAAGTAAAAGTTGATTTGCGATTTAAAAATTAAGATTTAAGAATTAAGTTATTATAATTAATTGTTTCTCATAATGCGTTACGGGTTATGCGTTGCGGGTTACGAGATAAAATCTATGTCTACAACATTATGGATTGTGCTCGGAATTATTATCGCGGTAATCGCGGTAATAATCGGCATGTACAATTCGCTAATCAGATTAAAAAATCGCGTAGAGGAAGCTTGGTCGGATATTGATGTCCAGCTTAAGCGCCGCTACAACTTAATTCCCAATTTAATTGAGACCGTAAAAGGATACGCGTCTCACGAAAGAGAAACTTTGGAAAAAGTGACGAAGGCGAGGACTGACGCGATGACCGCTCAGTCAGGCGGAGATCCAAAAGCCCAGGCCCATGCCGAAAATATGCTTTCTTCAACTTTAAAATCAATCTTTGCTTTATCGGAGAGCTACCCTGATTTAAAAGCGAACCAGAATTTTTTGGAATTACAAAGGGAATTATCCGACACGGAGAATAAAATTCAAGCGTCTCGCAGGTTTTACAACGGCAATGTCCGTGATTTCAATACCAAACTGCAGGTTTTCCCGACCAATATTATCGCCAATATGCTTGGATTTAAGAATAGGGACTTTTTTGAAATTGAAGAGCCGAAAGAACGGGAAAATGTGAAAGTAGAATTTTAAAATATATA
>QIIF01000176.1 GCA_003231075.1 Candidatus Falkowiibacteriota bacterium
AAAATCTGTTTGCGGATGCGAAGAACACTTGTTATTTACAAGCCATCCGGCTATATTTACTTCTTTAATATTATTAGGAGTAATTATTGCCGCTTTTTTCAGTTTTGCTATAATTAAAATAATAAAAATTAAATGGCTAACCGATAAATTCGTAAAAAATAATTTAAAAAATAAAAAATTGAAAATATCAAAACGATTAAAAAAAATTTCCGCGATAATCGGAGTGAAGCATCAAATCATTGAATTGCAAAACAAAAAACCGATTATTTTTTGTTTCGGCCTAATTACACCCAAAATTTGCGCGTCATCGGGGTTTATTAAAAAATTATCCAACAAAGAACTGAAAGCGGTTTTATTGCACGAGCAACATCATCTTTTTAACAAGGAGCCGATTAAAATATTCATAGTTAGCGCGATAACCAATGCTTTATTTTTTTTACCCGGGCTTAAATCGTTTTCAAAGCAATATTTAACCTTATCTGAATTAGCGGCTGACCAATGGGCTACTGATGATTTTAGAGATAAAATTCCTTTAGCCGGAGCTTTATACAAAGCGATAAAATTTAAAAAACAAATGTTAACTAAAAATGAATTGGCTTTATCATTTTTTTCCAGCCCAATAATGGAAGAAAGAATTAATAAATTGGCAAATAGTAAACATAAAACGAAATTTAAAATTTTTACCTCTAAATTAATTATAGGTCTTGCTTTGTTTGTTTTTTCTTTTATCATTATAAATAAAACGCTTTTGCCTGATAACTTGACGATAGCGGGACATAGTGTCGCTAATTGCCCCGGAGCGGAATTATTTCCGCCTCAACAACAATGCATTATGTTATTAATGAAATAATATTCGCCATAAATCTATCCGCGGAAAAAAACCGAACGCTCGGATAACCCAACTTGACATAAAATTAACCATAAACTACAATATGTAGTAGATATAAATAATTAACATAATTTTAACTTTATGAATTTAAAAAACATCGCAAAATCAAAAAAAATTTTAACGATTATCAACTCAGTTTTATTACTCGCGCTATTATTATTTTTAATAATAAACCAACGGACGATTATTAAAATCTACAACTATAATAAAGCCAACCAAGAAAAAGCCATAGAAGCGGCCAAGCCGGCAAATCTAAATATTATTGTTCTGCAAGAGCCAAATTGCGAAAATTGCTCTAATTTAACTCCTTTAATCAACGCTATTAAAAAAGAAAATGTGAAAATAAATTATGAAAAAACGGTTATCGCCACCAGCTCTGAAGGGATAAAACTAATTGATAAATATAATATTAAAAAAGCGCCGACACTGATTATTAGCGGCGAAATTGAAAAAGAGGCAAAGTTAAAAGACATGTGGAAACAATTAGGCAAAATACAGGACGGGGTTTTTGTTTTGGAACAAGTTGGCGCTCCTTATGTAGCGATAGATTCCGGAGAAGTAAAAGGCAGAATAAAATTAATTATGCTGACAGACAGTAATTGCGGCGAATGCTATGATGTCGCGATACATAGCCGAATATTAAGTAAATTCGGCTTGCCAACTCAAAATCCGCAAATTATAAACAGCCAATCAACTAATGGTAAAAAATTAATCGCTAAATATAAAATTAAATTACTGCCAACAATAATTTTAACCGGTGATGTCAAATCTTACCCGACTTTGACTAAAATTTGGCCAAAAATCGGAACTATTGAAAAAAATGGAGCTTATATATTTAGAGAGGGTGTGAAAAGAATGGGAACATATATGGATTTAACCGCTAATAAAATAATAAAGCCGGTAAAACCCGCGAATAATTCCACGGCTAATTAGGGTCTGGTGCCAATATTTTTTTCAAATATTTTCCAGTATAACTTTTACTATTCTTCGCAACTTCAATCGGCGTGCCTGTGGCGACGATTTCTCCGCCCTTGCCGCCGCCTTCGGGGCCGAGGTCAATGATGTGGTCAACGGATTTAATTACATCCAGATTATGTTCAATGATTAAAACCGTATTGCCTTTGTCAACCAGTTTATTTAGAACATCAAGCAGCCGTTTAATGTCGTCAAAATGCAGGCCCGTAGTCGGCTCGTCCAGAATATACAATGTCCTGCCGGTGGCGCGGCGGGACAGCTCGGTAGCAAGCTTTACCCTTTGCGCTTCCCCGCCCGAGAGCGTGGTGGCGGACTGCCCCAATTTTATATAGCCCAGCCCCACTTCAAAAAGAGTTGCCAGTTTTTGATAAATCGCCGGAATATTTCTAAAAAATTCCATCGCCTCTTCAATAGTCATATTTAACACCTGAGAAATATTTTTTCCTTTATAGTGAATTTCTAACGCTTCTTGATTATATCTCCGGCCTTGGCATACTTCGCATTCAACATAAACATCGGGCAGAAACTGCATTTCAATTTTAACCATGCCGTCGCCGGCGCAGGCCTCGCATCGGCCGCCTACGACATTGAATGAAAAACGGCCGGCTTTATATCCCTTGATTTTCGCTTCCGGCAAATTGGCGAACAATTCGCGGATGGGAGTAAAGGCGCCGGTATAAGTGGCCGGATTGGAACGGGGAGTGCGGCCGATGGGAGACTGGTCAATATTTATTACCTTATCAATACTGGAAAGCCCTTCAATATTTTTGTGCGCGCCCGGAGTTTTTTTGGCGCGGTAAAATTTTTGGTTTAGGGACGCGGCCAATATATCGGTCATCAAGGTTGACTTGCCGGATCCGGAGACGCCGGTAATGGCGATAAACTTTCCGAGAGGAAACTCCACATCAATATTTTTTAAATTATGCTCGCTCGCGCCGATAATTTTTATGGAAACGCCGCTTCCTTCGCGATATTTCTTTGGCGCGGAAATTGATTTTTTTCCTGATAAATATTGTCCGGTGAGCGATGCGGCGACTTTTTTAATTTGCGCTCCGGTTCCTTCCGCCACTAATTTACCTCCGCGCGCTCCGGCTCCCGGGCCGATATCAATGATATGGTCGGCGGCCAGCATCATTGCCTCGTCATGCTCCACCACTATTACCGTATTGCCCAAGTTTCGCAATCTTTTTAATGTATTGATAAGCTTGTCATTGTCCTTTTGGTGGAGGCCGATTGACGGCTCGTCCAATATGTATAAAACTCCTGTCAATCCTGATCCGATTTGAGTCGCCAGCCGAATTCTTTGCGCTTCTCCGCCGGAGAGTGTGACGGCGGAGCGGGAAAGAGTGAGATAATCAAGCCCGACATTCAGCAAGAACTCCAACCGGGTATTTATTTCTTTTAAAATTTGCGCCCCTATTTTCCGGTCGCGCGCCGAGAGAGTTTTTGATTTTTCCAAATCGGTAAAAAATTCTTTTGCCGCGTCAATGGTTTTCTCGGTAATATCATAAATGGACAAACCCGCTACTTGAACTCCCAATATTTCCGGCTTTAATCTCTTTCCTTGGCATGCCGGACAAAGCAAAACCCGCATATAATTTTCAATTTCTTTTCTCGTGTAGTCGGAATCTGTTTGTTTATACCTTCGCTCCAAATTCGGTATAATGCCTTCAAAATTGGCGGTTACTTCGCCGGAAAACCGCTCATTTTCATAATCAACATCATAACTTTTATCGCCGGTGCCGTATAAAATGATATCTATTTGTTTTTTTGACAAATTCTTAATCGGCGTATTTAAATCAAAGCCGTGCTTCCCGGCCGCGGCGCCCAGTACGCTCATCATCCATGTCTGTCCGCCTCCGCCGCTGGTATGCGACCATGGCTTAACGGCTCCTTGGGCGAGGGTTAAATTTGGATTTAAAATTAAATTGGAATCAATTTCAAGTTTCGTGCCAAGCCCGGCGCAATCTTCGCAAGCGCCGTGCGGGGAATTAAAAGAGAAATTTCGCGGTTCCAACTCGGGCAGATTAATACCGCAGTCGGGGCAAGCGAATAATTGGGAGTAAATGGTTTCAAAAATCCCCCCAACCCCCTTTATCAAGGGGGCATTTTTATAACTCCCCCCTTTAGCAAAGGGGGGTTGGGGGGATTTATCAGTAAGAGCGACTGTCACCAACCCATCGCCCAAATCCAACGCCTTTTCAATCGCTTCGTTCAAGCGGGCTTGATCTTCTTTGTCTTTAACAACGGACAGACGATCAATGACAATTTCCAAATTATGTTTTTTCTTTCTGTCAACCGCCATATCCCGCATTTCTTCCAAAGTATAAATCGCGCCGTCAAATCGGGCGCGCCCGTATCCGGCTCTGACAATCCGCTCTAAGATATTTTTATGCTCGCCTTTCTTGCCGCGAATCAGGGGCGCCAAAACAACAATCTCTTTATCGGCGTAAGCCGCGTTAACCTGTTTGACTATTTCATCAATTGAGTGTTTCTTTATTTTCTTTCCGCATTTAGGGCAATGCGGAACGCCGACGCGCGCATAAAGCAGCCGGAGATAATCGTAAATTTCCGTCACGGTGCCGACGGTTGAGCGGGGGTTATGCGAAGTTGATTTTTGGTCAATTGAAATCGCCGGAGAAAGCCCTTCAATCAAATCAACATCCGCCTTGTCCTGCAGCCCGATAAATTGGCGGGCGTAAGCCGATAAAGATTCAACATACCGCCTCTGCCCCTCGGCGTAGATAGTGTCAAAAGCCAAAGAAGATTTTCCCGATCCCGAAAGTCCGGTGATTACCACCAGTTTATCGCGGGGGATTTCCACATCAATATTTTTTAAATTATGCACCCGAGCGCCTTTTATTTTAATAATATTTTGCATTTTTTTATAACGCATAACTCATAACCCGCGACTCATCTATAAATAATTATGAGTTGCGAGTTATAAATTACGGGATTTATAAACGAGTATCATTGTACACCATATTTCAATCTTTGGCAAGAGTGATCGGCTTTTACATAAAAATATAAAATAAAAAACCCAAACTTAGTTTGGACCATTAGACAAACAAAAAAGCTGTTTTTCTTTATCATTCACGGCTCGCGCCGCGGCATAAATATTAAACTTTATAAAATCTTGATAATTTTCCTCTACGGCGGTACGCCGAAACTTTCGGCGTATTAAAGCGCGCGGCAGCAAAGCCGAAATCTTCTACCGAGCTTCAGCTCAGGGTTCGGGCGGCTTTAGCCGCGTAGCGTGACGGTACGCGGCTAAAGCCGCCCGAACCCTGGCCTAAAGGCCGGTAGAATTAATCCTCCCAACTGGTAAACTTCGTCGGCTCCATGCTTTGCGTGGAGCCAAATTGCAGGCCGTAAATTTACGGACTGTTTGGAATTTGCGGACTGTTTGTCCCGAAATGTCAGAACAAACAGTCCGCTTATTTAATCTCCCCAACCCCGATTTTTCTAATATCATCATTAGTGATCCCCAATCCCAGCTCCCGCATAATATTGAAAGCGTCCGCCGGACGGTTAAGATAATAACCCTTTAAAACACTTTAACTTCATTCCATCCGGCCTCTGTAAAATCCAAATCCTCGGAAAATCGTAATTGCTCCAAATAAATATGGTGCAAAGCCGTGCCTCCCTTAAAAACCAATTTTTCGCTTAACGGCGAATCATAAATAATTTTGGAAACAAGCGCCAAAAAATAATCCTTTTCCGCTATTGCCAAAGGATATTTAAAGTGTTTATTGGCTATTTGAAGCTCTGTTTTATTTAATAATTCTATGGTCATAATATACTCGCCACTTGCCGTTAAACTTCTTGGAATCTTTACTAAAACGGGAGTACCCTTTATTGTTTCGCTTAACCACGCCGTATAATTTCTCGGAATCCGCCTTTATTTGGTCCAGTAAAAAACCAATCTTTCGCTGGATTGTTATATTGCAACGCGAAGCGTAATTCTGCATTTTTTCAAAATTAAACTCATTTTTATAATCAACTAATTTTTCCAAAACCAAACTTAGAGTATGCGAGGTTTTGCTCAGGTAAAGATAATCAATAATAATTTTTTCTAAATCGGCGATATTAACCAATTTGCCCTCAACTCGTTTTTCCGAAAAGCCAAAATAATAATCTTTGTTAATTTTAGCGAACTTAAATATAATGCCCTGAAATTCATATTTTTTGGTTCGCGTTGTCGTAATTGAGGTAAGTGTTCTGCCGTACTGGTCAAACATATTATAATAATTCAAACCATAATCAGCGCTGACATATGATTTATTATTTAACGCTTTGGCTATCCTGAATAAGGATACATTACTCATTGATCTTGACGCAATATCGCTCACCACGACATAAAGGCCTTGTTTAACGCGGATAAGCCAGCCATTTTTTTTCAGCTGGCTTATTCTGTTATGCGCGGAAAAACCTGAGTATTCCTTCTGAAATACTTTTAAAAGATTGCCAACCGTGACAATTTCTCCATATTTCGCAATAACATTCTCAATTAATTTACTGTCCTTATTACTAAGAATTGTATTTTTCATTACCATATATTTATCATTATCGGTTTATTGATAGTATCATTATATACTAATAACACAAATGACGCAAGTTTAATTTATCGCCGCTTTTTCCGTTTTCGCGCGACAATGAAGCCAGTCTTGGATGATAAAATTAGTAAAGTGGGCTGTTTGCGAAGCCGCGCCAGACGAGCGGACAGTTCGCGGCGTCTGGCTGCTTGTCAACATTTTGGAACGAACAGTTCGCGGCGCCGAAATCACAAACTGTCCCAATGGTTTTATAAAGTTTAATATTCTGGCGAATAAATAAATCTTCTACCGAGCTTCAGCTCAGGGTTCGCGAAGCTTTAGCTTCGTAGCGTGACGGTACGCGGCTAAAGCCGCCCGAACCCTGAGCTGAAGCTCGGTAGAATTAAAAATTAAAATAACGCCCTTTGAAAAGGCGTTATTTGTATATTTGCCGTAAAATTTGTAAATTGAAATTTCGCTAAATTGAAATTTCGCTGCGGCAGAATCCATTAATCCAGGCTATCTAAAAACTCTATTTCGAAGAATTTGAGTTTAATAGTCAAAAATAGACTTTTTAAACAGCCTATAACAGAAAATTCTGCCACAGTGAACAATACATTCTTTTATTTCCGCTAAAATATTTTATTGTTTCTTTGTTTTAGCCAATTTTATTAAGAATTCATCAAACTGTTTTTCATTTTTAAAATAACCGCACCAAGATCCTCCTGCCCACTGATCTTTACTTAACTGCTTATCGTAAAAAGGAAATATCTTTTCAAAAAATTCTTCATCTATTCCAAAATATTCAATAAATCTTTCTGTATAAACTTTATACCCCAACCCTCTTTCTGTGTCACTTTCCTTTGGAAAAATATTAAATATCACATTTCTTGATTTATTTTTACCTATTATGCCAATAAACGCCACACTGCTTAAAGTAGTAATACTTTGATCAAAATATTTTATTAAATCTTTAAAAACTTTTTGATAAAAATTACCGACACCGTTTTTCTTGGCTATTTCTTCTAATTCTTCATAGGTCAAGGGCGGCTTTCTTTTTGAAGATGTTTTTGTTTGAATTCTATAATCAGCTTCGTTCGGCTCAATTAAAAATACTCTTGCCAAAAACTCTCCTCCCTTGTCTTTAAAATATTGAAATGTCGCCACATTTATGCCAACACCGTAAGTATTAGAAAGATACTCAATAATTCTTTCAGAACTGCTATCTATTTCAGAGGCCACTATCAACATTTTATGATGCTCATTTAATATTTCTGGAATTTCCGCGCCAAACTTTTCCTTAAAAGATTTATCAAGCGGTCCATGTTCTTTTAAATACTTATCGGCAATTTCAAATATCCTTTCATTTGATAAATCATCTACCCATGAAGCATAATCCAATACCTGGGCTGTTATTTCTCTTGATGTTTTATCGCGCTTTAATTCAACAATAACAACATCGCCCTTATAATCAAGGCACAGCAAATCTATTATTCCGCCAAAATCACTTTGTATCTGCCTACCTATTATTAATAAGTCATCTGAAATTATCGTAATGTCTTTCTCTATCCAATTTTCTAATCGTTCTTCTAAGTCTAATCTTGTTTTATAAATTTCATTTCATTCAATTCATTTCCGCTGGCAATTTCCCAAATTTTTATATCTTGTGGCATAAAATTTATGTTAATCGTTTTTTAAAAAGTTTTATTCTTAATAAATTATTTATTGTGCAGAAACTAAAACCACAAAAGCAGTCGCAGCTTCATCGCAACCAATAAGATTATCTGCATTCTCTGGAATGCTCTTGTTTATACCGGATATTATTTCTGATAGTTGTAAATTTACACCTTCTTTTTTAAGTTCTGTTTGAGCAGTAACCACATAATCACCAATACGGCTTTTACTATTTTCTTTACATTTTTTAACCAACTTATTAAGGTACATGTCAAATTTATTCACCATTTTTTGCGAAGGAATTACATTGCCAGTTTGTTGATTATTTTGTATTGACGCTAACATATACGCCGGACTATTTTTTGAAGAACCCAATGATGAACTACTTATATTATACCCGGTTTCAACACTAAGCGAATCTATAATAGCAATAAATATTACAAAAACGATTATTACTACTATAGCTTTAAGTAAAAATCTTGACTTTTCCTTTTTTAATTTTCTTTCTTCCGAAATTATTTTTTTTAAATCACTCCCGCAATGTTTGCACTTGATTGCCTCTAATTGAATCTCTTCTGCGCAATAAGGGCATTTAACAGCTTCTCCTTTAAACATAATTTATACAACCCTAAGCTACAAAATCTTATAGCCTAAAATATGGCTAATAATTATAATTATTAAAATAAAACTTACAGTAGCCTTTTACTAATTTTAATGGATTGAATTTATTATTACTCATATTTAGAATTATCTACAAAAAAAAGGTCTCCCGCCGGCGGTGATCCTTTCGGACCACCATATACCCTTCGGGCATAGACCATAAACACAGCACCGATCAGAAGACCGTCTTTATGCAAGTGGATTTCTGCCATACCTCGCGATAAAACCGCGAGGGTTAGGCGGATTGTTTTAGTTGTTGATTACAAATTACCACATCGGGATAAAAATATCAACCGTCATCATTCGCCGGAAATCCGAACCCGACACTTCGGGATGAA
>QIIF01000050.1 GCA_003231075.1 Candidatus Falkowiibacteriota bacterium
TATTAATTTATTATTTGTAAATTTGTGTTTTGATTTGTGTATTTGTAATAATATTAAAATCAAAAATGTGGGAAAATTAAATGAAATATTAGTACTCCTCGGCTCAACGCATTACTGCGCTTACACCTAGAGCCTATTAACGTGATAGTCTCTCACGATTCTATGAAACCTAATCTTGAAGACGGCTTCGCGCTTATATGCTTTCAGCGCTTATCCAAACCGAAGGTAGCTACCCGGCAATGCCCCTGGTGGGACAGCCGGCACACTAGAGCTTCGTCCTTTCCGGTCCTCTCGTACTAGGAAAGGGACTTCTCAAGTTTCCACGACCATAGTGGATAGGAGACCGACCTGTCTTACGCATCTTTATCATTTATTACTAAATGTATGGACTATACCATCACCCCTGCCGCGCAGGGGGGTCGACGTGTTGGCAGCGCATATAAATTAATATTATGACGCCACCCTCTCCGCTTACGCCTGCCTTTCGGCAGACAGGGATCAGTCTCTACGGGGTTAAACTATGTCTTTTGCGTTTTTTGGAATAATTTAAACTTCTAAACTGCTCTACCAACTCCATCAACTCTTTAAAATCATCTTTATTTTTTACTTTTTCTTTCTTGCTTAGTATGCTAATTATTAATTTCGCTTGCTTTTCCTTTAAAATTAAATACGGCTTTACAAGTTTTACAAATTTAATAATTTCTTCTTTTCTGTTAATGGTATATTCCAATATACCATCATTTCTTTCGCGTATATATCCGCAATTTATTATTGAACATATTTTACTAAACTTTTCTTTCTCTTTAATTGACTGGAAAAGTATTATATAAGGAGAAACCTGAAATCCAAATTTATATGAATTATTCGGCTTTAATCTTACATAAATACTTCCATCTCCATCAAGAAAACCAGCTAAATACGCTCTTTTTGTTGTTGATATTATTTTAGACATAATCAACTTCCCTCGGTATTATCCTAACATACGACAGGTTAAAATGCAAATTATATGATAGGAATTCACCGATATGAGTCGACTTTTTCAATCCCAATTACTCGGGAAAGCCGCCAAATTGACGGTCTGAACCCAGCTCGCGTGCCGCTTTAATGGGCGAACAGCCCAACCCTTGGGAGCTTCTTCACCCCCAGGATGCGACGAGCCGACATCGAGGTGCCGAACCTGGTCGTCGATGTGAACTCTTGGACCAGACTAGCCTGTTATCCCCGGAGTAGCTTTTATCCGATGAGCTCCCGCCGTCCTATATCGAACGGTCGGATCACTAAGTTCCGCTTTCGCGACTGCTTGACTTGTAGGTCTCGCAGTAAAGCCGGCTTATGCCTTTGCGCTATCTCCCGGGTTTCCATTCCGGGATAGCCGACCTTTGTAAACGCCTCCGTTACTTTTTGGGAGGCATCCGCCCCAGACAAACTACCCGCCAAATACTGTCCTCGCGCCTGATTCAAGGCTGCAAGTTAGGATTAAAAATATACAAGGGTGGTATCTCACTGATGATCCGAAGATCTCCCACCTATACTGAACATGCATAGCCTTAATCCAATATTAAGTTGTAGTAAAGCTTCACGGGGTCTTTTCGTCCAACTATGGTTAACGAGCATCTTTACTCGTATTGCAATTTCGCCGAGTCCTTCGTTGAGACAGTTGCCCAGTTGTTATGCCATTCCTGCAGGTCGGAATTTACCCGACAAGGAATTTCGGTACCTTAGGCTTGAATCTATATATCGCTATATAGTATGGACTATATCATTTCCGAATAATCGGAATCCGACGTATAGTCTCTGAGGATTTCTAAACATTGTATTTAAACTTTATTATTTAGCTTGGGTTCTGAAAGAATATACTCCAATGAATATTTTCTTCCTTTACCCTGTTGATTCATTGAATATGCTATGGTTACCAACTTATCAAATCCTTTTTTTGTTAAATGTTTTTTTTCTTCCATTTCTTTAACAATAAAACGAAATTTTTTATAAGCATCTCTCTTGGTAATAAGAGGATACTTATCGAAAAAAGGAATAACTTTTTCCAATAAATTTCGCCTGGAGTCTATGCTGTAATTCAAAACATTATGCGTACCTGATTTTCTGTAAATTTTGCCTGTCTTAAATACATATTGATATAACTCAAGGATTTCACGATAATTTTTGTGTTGATACACCTGAAAACATGGATTTATCATCCAGCCAAACTTTTGATCCGGGTGGCGGATAATTGCGACGCTAAAACTTCCTTCCCCGTCTACAAATCCAGCTAAATAATAATGCAAATATTTATTCTTTCCTTTAAACAAGGAAAGTAATGATTTTATTGTACTGTCCATATTTTTCTAATAAACAATGTTTAGATCTTTCCTGCTGATTGGCTGCGCTTACGCATTATCACCTGCTCGGTAGCGCAAGATACTATACCCCTTTTAGAGGACAGCTGTTCCAGCATATGGTCGGATTTTGTAATCGCCCCACTTTTGACCGAATAATATTATTCGGTGGTACCAAGTTAACGATTATAGTTATCGCCGGCGTTCATCCGCGCTTCGGATCAAAGCTTCACGCTCCGCTATCGCTCCGCAACTTTTAACTATTAACTTTTAACTATTAACTAAATTGTTAACAGTTAATTGTTAAGTGTTAATTGTTTGCGAAACAATAGCGAAGCGCTAACCTCTCCCCTTAACGTTCGGACACTGGCCAGGCATCACCCCCTATACATCCTCTTACGAGTTAGCAGGGAGCTGTGTTTTTGATAAACAGTCACCAGGCGTCTTTAGCTGCGGCCCAGGTATTCAACAGTTAACAATTAACTTTTAACAATTAACAATTTAATAAAAAGTTAACTGTTAATTTTGTTAAATGTTAATTGTTGAATACCCGGGCAGGCCATATTGCGAACTTACGGCCGCTGTTTTGCCTAGTTCCTTAACGAAGGTTCTCTCGTACACCTGAGGCTACTCGCCTCGCCTACCTGTGTCGGTTTACGGTACGGATACTGTATTATTAGCCCTTAGAGGCTTTTCTTGGCGATTTCTTTTCTTAAATTGATTCCGCCGAAGCTTCATCTCCAGACAATACCGCCGAAGCGATACCATCAACGTCCAAACCATAGAACGCTCAAAATCCGAAACCGCGTCCCCTCTTCGGAATAATACAGCAGTGCTGGAATATTAACCAGCTCTTCCATCGGCTACCCCCGCACTACACGGGGCTCGTCTTAGGACCGACTAACCCTGGGTCGATTTGCGTTGCCCAGGAAACCTTAGGCTTACGGTGGGCGGGGTTCTCACCCGCCTTTTTGCTACTCATGCCAACATTCTCTCTTCTTAATCCTCCACCAAACCTCGCGATTCGGCTTCAGCGGATTAAGAATGCTCCTCTACCGCCGTTCGGATATCGGATGTCGGATATCGGATGTCGGATATTAAGGATTGTAAATTTAATTTTATACAATCCTATATCTGAAATCTGACATCTGACATCCGAAATCCGAACGGCCCGCATTTTCGGTAATATGCTTAGCCCCGGTAAATTTTCAGCGCGAGACAACTAGATTAGTGAGCTGTTACGCTTTCTTTAAAGGATGGCTGCTTCTAAGCCAACCTCCTAATTGTCGCAGTCGCGACACAACTTTTAACACTTAGCATATATTTAGGGACCTTAAATTGCGGTCTGGGCTGTTTCCCTTTCGACTGATGGAGCTTAGCCCCCATAGTCTAACTCCCGAGCTACACCTACCGGTATTCGGAGTTTGGTTGAGAAAGGTACCTTGCGGCCCGTTCCCATTCAGTGCTCTACCCCCAGTAGTCAGCGCTCAAGGCTAGCCCTAAAGCTATTTCGAGGAGAACCAGCTATTGCCGAGTTCGATTGGAATTTCTCCGCTAACCACAGCTCATCCCCTAGTGTTGCACGACTAGTGGGTTCGGTCCTCCTGAAGTATTTCTACTCCATTCAACCTGGCCATGGTTAGATCACCCGGCTTCGGGTCTTATACGCGCGACAGTCTTAAGTATTAGAAAGAAGATTAAAAGACCTTCTTTCTAATAAGTAAGATACGGGCTATTAACCCTCGCTTTCACTGCGACTCTTCTCCAAACGGAGATTAGCCAAGCCACGCGCATAAACTCGTTGGCTCATTCTTCAATAGGCACGCCGTCACTCCTCTCCAACAATTAACATTTAACTATTAACTTTTAACTATTTTATTAATTATTTTTATAATAAATAGTTAATTGTTAAATGTTAACTGTTAATTGTTGAAGCGGAGCTCCGACTCTTTGTAAGTATATGGTTTCAGGTACTATTTCACCTCCCTAACCGGGATGCTTTTCACCTTTCCCTCACGGTACTAGTTCACTATTGATCATAAAAAGTATTTAGCCTTGGGTCATAGTCGACCCGAATTCCCACGGGATTTCTCGAGTCCCGCGGTACTTAAGAATTGCTGCCGCAGAGTTACAACCCCTTTCGCCTTACAGGGCTATCACCTTCTTTGGCGGAGCTTTCCAGCTCGCTTCAACTAGGGAAGTTATATTTTTTCTCCACCTCGCTTTATATAGGAAGTGAACGCAACAATCTTGTAACGCCTCCTAAACATATGGACCTATATCCTTCAGCTCCCAGACATCGGAATTCAGATTTCGGATTTCGGATTATGAGAAAACGGAATTAAATTTCGAATAAATAATTATCCGAAATCTAAAACTTGAAATCTGAATCCGATATCCGACTTCCAAAATCCGACATCTGAAAAGCGCAGTTTAAAAGGTTTGGGCTCCTCCCCTTTCGCTCGCCGCTACTTAGGGAATAGAGTGCTGCGCTTACGCTACACTTAGTTAAACTAAGTGTTAAGCGAAAGCGAAACACATTGTTTTTTTCTTTTCCTCCGGTTACTAAGATGTTTCAATTCACCGGGTACTCGTCTCACTGTCCTATGTGTTCAGACAGCGGACACTCGCTCTTCAAGCGAGTAGGTTGCCCCATTCGGAAATCTCCGGGTCAAAGGTTGCTTGCCACCTTACCGAAGCTTATCGCAGGCTGCTGCGTCCTTCATCGTCTTTTTATGTCAAGGCATCCACCATATACTCTTAATGTAATTTTCCCACACTTTTGATTTCAATTAAATAAAAAGCGCTTGCTTTATAATTTATACGCAAATATATAAACTATAAAAATTTGTTAGATGCTCTTATATTAATATTTAATTGTTAAAGTTCCTGCCGCAAACTGTAAATTTATTATTGCTTACGACCTATAATTTATAACCGACTTTTTATCAAGTTATAAATTATAAGTTATAAGTTATAAGTTATTTTACTTTGTATTCATTCCGCGATGTGATTGTAATTTTACAACCAAAAAACCGCCTTTTAAGCGGTTTAAAACACTTAAAATCGCCAGTGTATTAACCGCTTTTTAGTTTAGTTAGCAAATTTATTCTTATCATATGTTTATTTGTGGATAAACCAACCCAAATGTATCTCTATTATACATTATTTTAAAATAGTGTCAAGCCAAATTCTATAAATGCCGGTTTGCGCGTTAATTCTATAAAATTTTCAATTTATCCAACATTTCCGGATTAGTCATTTGGCTTTGCGCCGCCTCTTTGGTTATTAATTTTTCTTTATATAATCTTTTCAAATCCTGGTCTATGCTTACCATGCCGTCTTTGGCGCTTGTCTCAATAACGGTTCTGATTTGCGCCACTTTATTCTCGCGGATTAGATTGGCGATAGCCGGAATATTCGTCATAACCTCGCGGGCGGCAATCCGGCCACCGCCTATTTTAGGCAATAAGCGCTGAGAAATAACACTGGCCAAAGTCATTGATAGCTGCATGCGGATTTGATTTTGCTGGTGCGGAGGAAAAACATCAATAATACGGTCAATGGTCTGGGCGGCGCTGTATGTATGCAATGTGGCTAAAACCAAATGTCCAGTTTCCGCCAAAGTGATAGTCGTGCCGATAGTTTCCAAATCGCGCATTTCGCCGACCATAATAACATTCGGATCCTGCCTTAAACAATGTTTCAATCCGCCGGCGAATGAAAGCATATCGCTTCCCAACTGCCGTTGGATTATAATGCTTTTATCCGATTTAAATAAATATTCAATCGGATCTTCCAGTGTAATTATATTGCAGCGGCGGTTGGTGTTTATATAATTAATCATGGCGGCTAAAGTCGTGGACTTACCGCACCCGGTCGGCCCGGTCACCAAAATTAATCCCTGCTTTAAATCCAATAAATTTTTTATCGTATCCCCTATGCCAAGGCCTTCCAGCGTAGGCATTTGATTGCTAATAATTCTCGCCACTAAACCGATACTATCTCTTTCAAAATGCAAGTTTACCCTAAATCTGGAATCAAGCAGTTCATAACTTAAATCAAGTTCCCGCGTTTTAATAAATTCCTCTTTTTGCTTCGCGGTAATAATAGAAAAAATTCCCTGATCCATTTCTTTATTGGTTATCGCTTTTTCTTTTTCTATTTCAACCAGCTCTCCGTCAATTCTAAGAATCGGCGGCAAGCCCACCACCAAATGCAAATCTGAAGCCCGCCTGTCCACGGCGGTTTGAAATAATGTTTTGATATTCATAATTAAAAGTTGAAAATGTAAAAATCAAAAATCAAAATTACAATTTAAAAATTTTACATTTTTCACTGTCATCTTACATTTTGATTTTTGCATTTTACATTTTTATTACCATCCTTTCTTCTTTATTCCTTTGGCGGCGGCGGCTACTTGCGCTTCTTGTTTGGAAGAGCCCTTTCCTTTCGCGACCAGTTCATTACCCGCGTAAAGTCCGACCTCAAATATCTTGTCGTGATCCGGTCCGGACTCTTTTAAAACTTTATAATGCGGAGTTACTCCCAATTCTTCTTGGGACTTTTCCTGAAATTTTGATTTCGGATCCAGATATAATTTATTTGATAAAATATATTCCAGTTTTGATAAAATATTCGTTCTTATGAATTTATCAGCCCCTTTTATTCCTTGATCCAAATAAATCGCGCCGATTAACGCCTCAACCGCGTTGGCTAAAATATACTGGCGCGCTTTTGAATTTTTATCTCTGGCCTCTCCCTTGGATAAAAAAATAAATTCTTTAAGATTAACGGCGTCCGCCACCTCCGCCAGCATTTTGGAATTAACCAAGCTGGCGCGCCAATTCGTCAAATCTCCTTCCGGAGTATCGGGAAAATTATGGAATAAATGCTCGGTCACGATAATCTCCAAAACCGCGTCCCCCAGAAATTCCATCCTTTCATTATGCTGAAGCTGAAATTCCGGATGCTCGTTCAAATAAGAGCGATGCACCATTGACTGCTTAAGCAAATCTTTATTTTTAAATTTAATGCCGATGATTTTCTCAAGATAAGAGAGGTCTTTCATATTCTTTAAATTAGTAATTTGTAGTTTATAACTTGCGGCGGACCAAAACTTTATCTGCCCAAATTACCAATTACGAATTACGAATTATTATTATTTAATTATATTTTAAGTATATTATACTTTTTAATATTTATCAACACAGTGTATTAGTCCAGCGCATATTGGGCACGAAATTATTTCGCTGTGGCAGAATCTCTCACGCCTCAGCGGGAGGATTCTGCCGCAACGGAATAATCATTTTCCGCAAAATCACATTATGTATTATACTTTTTACTATGATAATAAAAAAAAACAGCCCCAGTTGAATATTATAGTTAGGGCTGCGCGAGTAATTACTTATTTTTTTATCTTGCGAAATCCGTATTTTATTAATTCTTCAGTCTCTAAAAAACTCATATCCCTTGTTTTTGCCCCAAATGTCACGACGATTATCTGTTCTCCTGTCGGGGCTTTGGCGCGCGTCATCAAGCAATAACCGGCTTCATCCAAATATCCGGTTTTGGAGCCGGTAATGTTAAAATTATTCGTAGAGATTATTTTGTTGGTATTCATGACGCGATGGCGTTTTTTGGTATTAATTGTATAGAACTCATATTTTTTCATTATACTTGCCTTCTGAATAATCGGATGTTTTAACACTTCTTTAGCTATTATCGCGTAATCCGCGGCAGAACTTACATTTTGCGGAGAAAGTCCTGTCGGTTCTATAAAATGAGTTGAAGTAGCGCCCCATTTTTCAACTGTTTCGTTCATTTTATTAATAAAATCATCGCGGGGAACTCCGCTCACGCGCGCCAAGGTTTCAACGGTATTATTGGTTGACCCGACCAATGAAGAATAAATTAAATCCGCAACGGTTAAAGTGTCGCCGTCATTTAATTTTAAGCGCGATGATTCCCATTTATTAACATATTTATAATTATGTTCCTCATCCTGAACGCTATACGCTACCACTCTGTTTAAGCTGGGACGGGTATCCAAAAAAACTTTAACGGCTACTAATTTTGTCAAACTGGCCAAAGGCATAGTGGTTGTGGCGTTTTTGGCGAATATTACTTCACCGGTCCCTTCATTGATTACAATCCCTGATTTCGCCTTGATAATCGGTTTAGCTGTCGCTCCGATTGAAGCGATGCCCAATGTTTTATTATTTTTCGGCGCGATATACAGAGGTTCAATTTTAACATCAATAATCCCCGCCCCCAAGGACGCTATTTTTTTAAACGCCGCTTTATCCAAATCAATCGCCCTGTCCGGATGCAGATCTCTTTCCGGCCCGTAATCATTAATTTCTACATCAACGAACTTGCTGTTTCCGGTATTAAAAACACGCAGCCTTGAACCTTTGGGAAAATCGGGCGATGCCGCATAATTGCCGTTCTTGTAAGCATACCAACTGGCTTTGCCGACGGTTGAAACATCAGGGTTGTCAAAAACCGCAATGCGGGCGAAAGGCAGATGAATTAAAGAGCGGACAAATTTTTCATCCGGAAAATCCTTGGTTGGCAACGGCCGCCAAGCGCCGTAATTTTTATCATAAAAAAATACTTGTTTA
>QIIF01000071.1 GCA_003231075.1 Candidatus Falkowiibacteriota bacterium
ACTTTGCCGGGAATTGGACCGAGCAAGGCGCGGGCGATTGTTGATTATCGCGAAGAAAACGGCGATTTTCAAACAATAGAAGAAATTACCGATGTTTCAGGCATCGGTCCGGCGACTTTTGAAAAAATCAAGGACAATATTACGGCGGGGAAAGAGCCGGAAGCGGACGCGGGCGAGGAAAATGATTTGCCGGAAAATAAAAAAGAATCTGAAAATAAAATTAAGCAAACCCCGTCCGAAAGCGGCTCCACCCACACAAAACGCGAGAATAACGGATATGGTTATTCTAATAATATTATTATTTCGGAAATTTTTCCCAATCCGAAAGGAAGCGATCGGGATGGAGAATTTATTGAGCTTTATAACGGCGGCAGCCGATATGTTGATTTAGCCGGTTGGAAATTGGGAGATGATACCGCGAAAAGATTTGAATTTAAAGGAGATAAAACAATAAGCGCGAAAGGATATTTGGCAATATACAGAAAAGAAAGCAAGATAGTGTTAAATAACGGCGGAGACAGCGTTAAACTGTATCAGCCGTTAGAAGACGCGCCGCTGCAAGTTATAAAATATAAGAAAGCGGTTGAGGGGCGGTCATACAGCATTAAAGAGACTAAGTCTCCAATTGGAGACTTAGTCTCTCGGGAAATCCCTCGGGACTATGTATGGAGCGAGATGGTGACGCCGGGGGAGGAAAATATTATTAAAACCGCCAATCATCCGCCGGCGGTTGATTTTAGTTTTCCGGAAAATATCAAAGCAGGCGTACCGGTTATTTTTGACAGTTCGGACACGGTGGACGATGACGGAGACAAATTGAGTTTTAGCTGGGATTTCGGCGACGGCTTTACCAACATTTTGCCTATGCCGGAACATACCTTTTTTACCGCCGGGGATTATATTGTTAAGCTGGTAGTAAGCGACGGCAAGAATGATACCGAGGCAAGTAAAAAGTTGAAAGTTATAAAGTTAGAAATAAAAAATGAAGATTCCAAAATTAGCGCAACCGCAACCGCAACCGCAACCGTAAACGGCGGCGAAATGATTATTAATGAAATTTTACCGGATCCGAAAGGAAACGATGGCGAGGGCGAATGGATTGAATTGCGCAATCAAGGAAGCGGGCGGGTTAATTTGTTAAATTGGCGGCTTGATGACGGCGAGAATGGAAGCAAGCCGTATAAATTTATTAACGATGTTTGGCTTTTGGCGGATGATTATTATATCGTTGACCGCGCGGACAGCGGATTGGCGTTGAATAATACGGGCGACAAAGTTCGTTTATATGATAGTTTAGGCGGATTAATTGACGCGGTGGAATATGGAGCGGCGGTTGAAGGCAAATCCTACGCGCGCGGAAAAAACGGCAAATGGTTTTGGACCGGCGTTTTAACTCCGGGCGAAGAAAATATTATATCGGCGGCGGATAATGTGGAATTTGGAATTAGGAATCCGAAATCCGGAATTAAGGTTTTGGGGGCTTCAAGAGATTTTACGGAATCCGCCGTTGCCGCGTTGGATGAAATTAGCGGATTTGAATCGGGGGATTTGGTTATTGTGAGAGGCGTTGTCGCGGCGTTGCCGGGGGTTTTGGGGTCGCAATATTTTTATATTGTGTCAGATACAAAAGCCGGCGCGGCCGGTTTGCAGATTTATAATTATAAAAAAGACTTTCCGGAATTAAAGGCGGGGGACTATATTGAAGCTAAGGGCCAAATGTCGTCTATTAACGGCGAGCGGCGGTTGAAAATCAAAAATAGCGGAGATATTAAAATAATAGAGCATCGCGCGGAGCCGGTTGCCGAGGAAATTTCCGCCGATGAAATTAACGGAGATTATATCGGGCGGCTGGTAGAGATAACAGGCGAAATAACAGCAAAGAAAAATTCCATAATTTATTTGGATGACGGCGCGGGCGAGGCGGTTATTTACATAAAAAAACATACCGGCATCAACGCCGATGATTTTAAAGAAGGCGAAATTATAACGGTTGCGGGGATAGTGGGCGGCGCGAAATCCGGGACGCGGATTATGCCGCGGAGCGCGGATGACATATCGCGCGAAAATTCCGTTGCCGCGCCGCCGGCTTCGCTTAAAACCGCCGGCGAAGTTTTAGGCGAATCGGCGATGGGAGATGAATGGGCGGTTGAGGCAAGGGATAAAAAATCGGAATTGTTTAAATATTTATTAATCATCGCCGGCGGAATAATAGTAGTTTTAGGCGGATTATTAGCCAAGGCGATTAAGGCAATTGATGAATAAAATTTTTAAGGAGTTTTTATTTCTACCGAGCTTTAGCTCAGGGTTCGGGCGGCTTTAGCCGCGTACCGTTGATTATTGGCTATGATATGCTGTATAATATGAAATACCTCTTGATTTAAAACGAAATATTTGTTATTATTATAGTATGGAAATTTTTGACAAAAAAGACTTTCCCGATACGCCCACAGACAAACAAGCGCGTAAGCTGGAAATAGATGCCCGTGCCTTAAAGGATGCTCACGCCGTGAGAAGAGATGGATATGAAAAACAAATGGGTCTAATGGAAAGAGCGGAAAATGAAAAATATCAAGCGAATGAAGAGCGTTTGCTTCGGGAAGCGATTAATATTATTAATATCCGAATAGAAGAGCTGGTCGCTTTTGCCGCCGGCAAAGATAGAGCTATTCCGGATGAACGCGTTGACGATATTGGTGAAAGAATGTTGCGGATTATCCAAGAAGAAACAAAAATTCGCGGCATCCGCGGACGGCAAGCATGGGAGTATTTAAGCAAAGAGCTAAAATCCCCGAAAGCGGGAGAAAAATTACTGAGAGAAATAATCAGCCGTTATTTTGTTGGTTAAAATTAATAATTATATAACAAAAAAAACAGGGATTTTTCTCTGTTTTTTAATTTTCGCCTTGCCGGAATTTTCTCGGCGACAGTCCCTAAGAAACTCCGACGAGGCAAATTAGCAGTATAATCCTAAAAAAAATACCGAACTACTTTAATTAAAATCGTAGTTCGGCGAATTGGTATCTAATTTTAATTTTCTGGGTTAAACCCGTAGTGCCCTTTCATCAGGCCACGGATTTTCTTTGTTACTCCCTCTTGAACGGCTCTGAGCCGTTCCCATTCTTTTTCATCCGATAAATCAGGAATGGATGAGAGAGGATGGAGGGGATTGCGCATGGGAGTGTTGGTGGTTTTTAGCTGTTTTATTTTTTTTAAAGTTTCTTTAAAGGTCATGCATTAAGCCCTCCTTTATATAATTCCTCGCGCTCTTTTCCAGAGCGATTCCTCTATTTGGACAGCGGTTAATATGTGGACACCACTGTTATTTTTATATTCTTTTTCAATGATAGTTGTCAGTTGGCGTGAAACCGCCATTGCCGTTTTTTTAGACATTCTAGTTTTTGCTTTTGAGAAATATTTTAATACAATCTTTAATCGGTTCCTTTCCTCCTCTAAATCATGCAATTTCACTTTAATAATTCCATTTCCATTTTTTCCCATAAAGAACAATCCTCCTTAATTAAAACAGATTTTTATTATTATAAAATTAACACAGAGACGCGGAGAAGTCAATGGTTTTTTTTGTTTGGGATTATCTAAAAAACATGAAAATCGCATAATTCTTTGTAAATAGATTTCGCCGACGCATAAGAAACCGCGCAAGAGACTAAGTCTCCAATTGGAGACTTAGTCTCTTTGTGTCGCGCGTGGGATATTTTACCGTAGCGAATCGGGTCTTTTTTTATTATAAATATTATGATATAATGATTAGACAATAGTAAATAGACAATAGACAATAGGGATTTTATTTTTGTCCCCTCTTATCTATTGTCTTTTATCTATTGTCTTTTTACTGTTGTCTATTACACTATGGCAAGAAAAAAAAGGAAATATAGGAGGAAAAAAGATCCGTTGGATTATATCGCTTTACCCAGCTTGCCCAAGCTGGATTTGGACCCTGACACGAAAAAGGGTATTTTTATTGTGATTATTTTAGCGCTTGGGCTCATAAGCTTGTTGGGTTTGTTCGGTTTGGCCGGCAGTATGGGTGTTTATTTGTCCAAAGCGATAATATTTTTATTCGGCTGGGGAAAATGGATAGCGCCTCTTATTTTGCTTCTTTTGGGATTTTTTCTGTTTAACGGCGATAAATATTATGTTAGGGGATCAACCTATGTTGGACTGCTTATGTTTGTTATTTCCTTTCAGTCGCTTCTGCATTTTTTTATTGACAGTGATAAATGGCAGGCCGTTGTCAGCGCCGGAGAGGGCGGCGGATATATCGGATATTTTTTCGCTACGACATTTTTTAAGTTGCTCGGATTTTGGGGCGGGCTGATTGTGATTATCGGGCTTTTGATAATTTCTTTTATGGTGATATTTAACGCGCCGCTGTATAGCTTAATCGGCTCCGAGAGCGTTTTGGCGCGATTTATTTTTCATCCCATAAAATTTATTTTTAATAAAATGTTCAGGCGCGGAAGCGGCGAGGATGGTGATAATGAAGAAGAGGATGAAGAGGAAAAAGAGGAGGAAGAGGAAATCATATCCGAAGCTGAAGTTATGGGGGGCGGTGAAGAAGAGGGCGAGGAACCCTCCGAAGCTGAAGCTATGGAGGACGGGGAAGTTGAAACCGGATTCACTAAACATGGAATAAGCGATGATGTTCCAGTATTTATGAAAGAATCTTTTAATGAAAAAGGGCTGGTTAAACAAGAGGATAATAAATTATGGAAGAAAAGCAATGTTAAAATTGATCTGCCCTTAGACTTATTAAATAATAAGATTGGCAAACCGACCAGCGGAGATATTAAAAATAATATTATTGTAATACAAAACGCGCTGGAGCATTTCGGCATTCCGGTGGAAATGGGAGAAGTGAGCGTGGGCCCGACTGTCACCCAATATACCTTTAAGCCCCATGAAGGCATAAAACTTTCCCGCATAACGAATTTAAGCAATGATCTGGCGTTGGCATTGGCGGCGCATCCGATACGCATTGAAGCGCCTATCCCGGGGAAGTCGCTTGTGGGCGTGGAGGTGCCGAATCAAACCAAGGCGATTGTCGGATTGAAAGAAATTTTAACCGACAAGAATTTTAAGGAAAGAAAAACGAATTTAATGCTGGCGCTGGGCAAAGATGTTTCCGGCAAGGGCTGGCTGTATGATTTATCAAAAATGCCCCACTTGCTTGTCGCCGGCGCCACCAATTCCGGCAAATCTGTTTGTTTGAATTCAATAATTATCAGTTTATTATATCAAAATAATCCGGATGATTTAAAGTTTATTATGGTTGATCCCAAGCGGGTGGAATTACCGGTCTATAACGGCATTCCGCATCTTTTAACGCCGGTAATCACCGAAGTGCCAAAAACCATAAACGCCCTGAAATGGTGCTTAAATGAAATGGACAGGCGGTTTGAAGTTTTATCAAAAGCGGGTAAAAGAAATATACAATCATATAATTTAAGCGTAAACGGCGGTAAAAAAAATAGTTCCGAAAAAATGCCTTACATTGTCTTTATAGTTGATGAATTAGCCGATTTAATGGTGGTGGCGGCGAAAGATATTGAAGCTTCCGTTATTCGGCTGGCGCAGATGTCCAGAGCGGTCGGCATCCATTTGGTTTTGGCAACGCAAAGGCCGAGCGTGGATGTAATCACCGGGTTGATTAAAGCCAATATGCCGGCGCGTATCGCTTTTTCGGTCGCGTCCGGCACGGACTCAAGAACGATTTTAGATTCATTGGGCGCGGAAAAACTGCTGGGACGCGGAGATATGCTTTTTGTCACGGCGGAATTATCCAAACCGAAAAGATTGCAGGGCGCTTTTGTTTCGGAAAACGAAATTAAAAAAATCGTCCGTTACATAAAAGAAAACGGCGGAGAAACCGATTATGTTGAGGGTGTGACGGAAAGGCAAAAGGTAAGCGGAATCGCCGGAGTCGGCATGGACGGAGGAGGCGGAGACGATGATGAATTGTTGGAAGAAGCCAAAGAATTGATAATCAATTCCGGCAAGGCATCGGCTTCATTCTTACAGAGAAGGCTAAGCATCGGCTACGCCCGCGCGGCGCGAATATTGGATATTTTAGAGGAGAGAGGGATTGTGAGTCCGGCTTCCGGATCCAAGCCCCGCGAGATATTGATAACCAAGGAGCAATATGATAATATGATAACTCAAGGGGTAAGCGGAGTCGCTTTGCATAGTATGGAGGAAGCGGAAGCGCCGGACAGTTATTTAGGAGATGAAGAGGAAGAAGAGGGCGAGGATGAAGAAGAAACAGAAGAAGACATTAAAGAGGAACAAAAAAACAAGAAAACAATAAAGCAAGAAAACAAGAGCGACGAAGAAATAGAAGAAGAAAGCGAGGAAGGTGATGAAGGGGTTGAGGGAGGTGAAGGCGAGGATGTTGAAGATGAAGATGACGATGACGAAGGAAAATATTTTGCGAAGTAAAAAATAATAAAATAAATTCGGTGAAATGGCACGATTTTCTAAATAGAAATTCTGTCGTGGCTGAATAAATAAAACAATATGAATAATGAGTTATATGAAATAGTAAAAGCATATGCCACCAAATCCCATAAAGAATTATCGTTTTTATTATTAGATAAGTCTAAAGATCAATTAATAGCTCTTTTTAACAGTTTGATAACTATTTACATAAATGATAAAAACTCATCTCTTCTTAGAGAATATATAACAGTTTCTTTAGCAGGATACACCCCAACAAATACTAAAATTGGGTATAATGGTTTTAAGCAATTAACCCAAATTGGCGGAAAAGTTATAGCATGTGAAGCAAAACCGCAAAATTTAAATTCAGAAGATAATCAAAAAATAAAGAATAGACGCAAATTAAATGGTGGTGGAAATTTCACGGATTACACGCATAAAAGATTAGCAAAGGATAAAAAGGAAAGTTTAAACATGCTAACAGCAGGATTTGTGGACGGTGAATTAATCTATGTTTTAGAATTTCCATTTAGTTGTTTGAGTTTTATAAAGAGGTTAAAAGAGCAACTTAAAAAAAGGTTTCCAAATGGTGATAAGCCGGGTGAATTTTTAAGAAGCGCTAATTTTACATTCGAACATTATAAAAATTGCAAAGAATTAAAAGTAGTTTACCTAAAAAAAGAAAAATTAGAAAAACACAAAAAACAGCTTACTCAAAAATATTACGATTTTTTAATTAAAAAGTTAAAAAAATGAAGCCAAAAGATCAAATAATTAAAGGCGATGCTATTAATATTCTGAAAAAAATAGATAGTGATTTTATTGATTTAGGAATTACTTCTCCTCCATATAATAAAGGCGGAAAACACAAAGGATGGCTAGTAAAAAATGTTAAATATAACATAGCGAACGATAATATTCCAGAAGAAGTATATCAAGAGCAACAAATCAAAGTATTAGATGAGATATTTAGAATAACAAAACCCGGTGGTTCATTTTTTTATAATCACAAAACTAGATGGGTAAGAGGACAAATGATTCATCCTATGGAGTGGTTGCAAAAAACAAAATGGACAGTAAGGCAAGAGATTATTTGGGACAGAATGATAGCCGCAAATATCAGGGGATGGCGTTTTTGGCAGATAGATGAAAGAATATACTGGCTGTATAAACCAATAAATAACAATAAAATCGGTGAAGAATTAAAATCAAAACATGCATTATTAACCTCTATTTGGCGATTTCCACCTGAAAGAAAAAACGGGCACCCGGCGCCATTTCCATTACTTTTACCAATAAGAATAATTTATTCTGTTTTAAATAATAAAAGTGGAGTGGTGTTAGATCCTTATGTTGGTAGCGGAACAACTTGTTTGGCCGCAAAATTATTAGGATCAAATTATATTGGTATAGACATTTCAAGGGAGTATGTAAAAGATGCAGAGAATAGATTAAAAAATTATTTAAATTATAAAAGAATAGCAGAAGAAGAAATATCAAAGCACATAGTAGAAAAAACATTTGCTGATAGAAAGAAAAATAATGGAAACACGGGAAAATTTCGTAAAGGCGTTACAATACAGTCAAAACTTTTATAAATGTTTTTTTGCCAGTTCAAAATGCCAGTAATAAAAAATAAAAATACACAGCTTGCTTTGTTTACGGAAAAATGCGCGAAACTGACTGCGCCGATACCGAGGGAATGTTTCGTATTATTCAATCCGTGCCCTCCCCTAAGGCAGAGCCGTTGAAGCGCTGGCTGGCTAAAGTCGGCCATGAGCGTATGCAGGAGATTGAAAATCCGGAGCTTGCGGCTAAGCGTACGAGAATATTATATAAATTAAAAGGTTATCCGGAGGACTGGATTGAAAAGCGAATGCGCGGCATTGTTATTCGGGAAGAATTAACCGATGAATGGAAAAAACGCGGAGCCGACACTAATCGTGATTATGAAATATTAACGGCTGAAATATCACAAGCGGCATTCGGGTTGAAACCAAACGAATATAAGAAGTTAAAAAGTTTAAAAAAAGAAAATTTGCGCGACCATATGGATGATTTTGAATTAATATTGACTATGCTCGGAGAAAGGACAACAACAGAAATTCATCGCACCAAAAAATTACAAAAAAATAAAAAACTAAATAAAAAATATTCAT
>QIIF01000169.1 GCA_003231075.1 Candidatus Falkowiibacteriota bacterium
TTACTAAAAAAAGGGGGAGGGATAGATTAAATTTTTTATTGACAAAGATATTATTATACTATAAAATTATAGTATAATTTAATAATATAAAAATATGGGATTAAAAAGCGCGGTATCAGTGACATTAAGACAAAATAATTTGCAATTTATTGATAAAATTTCCAAGCAGAAAAAAAAGTCAAAATCGGAAATAGTTGACTGTATTTTAGATATGTACAGAAAGTTTATGCTAAAAAAGGATATTATGGCCGGTTTTAAAGAGCAAACTAAAGAGGACGCGGCGGAAGCTATGTCTGATTTTGGCGATTATTTAAAAATCGTAAAAGAATAATTATGCGGATTTTTCAATTTGATGTTTGGCGGATTAATTTAAACCCAACCAAGGGATCTGAACAAAAAGGCAAGAGGCCTTGTGTTATTATACAGACAAACGCTGTAAGCGATTACGGATTAACTACGATTATCGCTCCGCTAACCAGTAAAAATACGAATAGAATTTATTCTTTTGAAGCTATTGTAAAACCGTCAAGGCAAAACGGGCTGAAAGAAATATCAAAAATAAAACTTAATCAGGTAAGAGTTATTGATAAGAGCAGGTTAATTAATAAGTTGGGCCGTATTGAAAAGAGATATTATCATGATATTCAAATAGCGTTAAAAGTTATATTTGATTTTAATGAAGATTTTATATAATATGCCAAAAACAGTGAAAATTAAAGTTAAAAAAATAACCAAAAAGCCGGCCGTAAAAAAACCGAAAAAGGCGGCTGTTAAGCGCAGGGCGGTTAAAGCGAGCGTAAAGCCGCGAAAAGCAAAGCCGGCCATAACCGCAAAAGAGCCGGTTATGGACGCGGAAAAGAAGAAAATTACCCATGAAGATATTGAGAGAAAGATTGACGAGATAGATATAGAGGGTATAATAAAAAAGGAACGCGATAAGAGAATGATTTTATGGGCGGGAGTAAGCTTTTTTATGATATTGATTTTCGCTTTTTGGATATTTAATTTAAAACAGACATTTAAACAAATTGAAAGCAAAAATACCGGCGGAGAGGATCTTAAATTAGATAAAATTACTGGTAATTTCAGTAAAACTATGGGAGAAATGAAAAAAAATTTAGCTGAAATAAAGAAGTTTACGGATAAGGCGAAAAATTATGAAGTAGGGACAAGCACAGCTTCAACAATAAACGCAAGCACTACTCCGGCGATAAGCACAAGCACGGAAGAAAAGATAATCAGCACCGGCACTCCGGTACAACAAGGTAATTTGGATGAAATTGAGGTTCTGAAGGCGAGGTTGGAGAAGTTGGAAAATAAATTGAACGCGAATACGGAATAAATAAATTACACTCTCTTCTACCGGCCTTTAGGCCAGGGTTCGGGCGGCTTTAGCCGCGTAGCGTCACGGTACGCGGCTAAAGCCGCCCGAACCCTGAGCTGAAGCTCGGTAGAATTATCGGCAAAATAAATAGATATTTATAAAATAGATTATGATAAAAAAGAAAAATTCGCCGGTTGGCGAAAAAAAATTAAATAATAAAAAAACTGTGAAAAAAATAGCGGGCAAGAAAGCGGATAAGAAACCGATTAAAAAAGCGGACAATAGACAGAAGACAATAGATAATAGCGAGAATAAAGTTGGAAATAAAAAACAGGACGAGAAAGAGGTTATTGAGGCGATAGAGAAGGTTGATGAGCAGCCGAAGGAAAAAGAGAAGGGCGTGAATAGGATAGTCAACGGCAAAGAAAGAACCGAGTTTGGATTGGTTGAGCCGCAGCCGATTGTTGATGAAATGCGCAAGTCGTATCTGGACTACGCTATGAGCGTTATCGTGTCGCGCGCCCTGCCCGATGTTCGGGACGGATTAAAACCGGTGCATAGGAGAATTCTTTACGCTATGTGGAGTATTGGGTTGCGTTCAAGCGCTAAATTCAGAAAGTCAGCCACCGTGGTCGGTGAAGTTTTAGGTAAATACCATCCGCACGGAGATACCGCCGTTTACGATTCAATGGTCCGTATGGCGCAGGATTTTTCTTTGCGCTATATGTTGGTTCGCGGGCAGGGAAATTTCGGTTGTTTTACAAAAGACACAAGGGTTAAATTAGCCGATGGCCGGAATTTAAGTTTTGAAAATCTTGTAAAGGAATACGCGGCAGGCAAAAAAAATTATACATATACTGTTAATTCAAAAGGGTTAATTTCAGCTGCTGAAATAAAAAATCCCCGTTTAACGATTAAGGATGCGAATATTATAGAAATTACGCTTGATAATAAGGAAAAAATCAGGTGTACGGCCAATCATTTATTTATGTTAAAGGACTGTTCTTATAAAGAGGCGCGCGACTTAAAACCGGATGATAGTTTAATGCCGTTATATCAGAAATTATCAGTTAAAACGGATCGTTTAAACCGAGAAGGTTATTCATTGGTATATCAGCCAAAAAATGACGAGTGGGTTCCGGCGCATCATTTGGCTGACAGTTTTAATTTAAGCGCCGGTAAATACAGAAAAGATTCTGGCAGAGTAAGGCATCATTTGGATTTTAATAAATTAAATAACAGTCCGAATAATATAGTTAGAATGCAGTGGAAGGAACATTGGAAAGTTCATTACGAAAATGCCGCGGCTTTGCATAAAGATTCAAGTTGCCGAAAAAAAATTAAAGAAGGAAGGGATAATTATTGGTCGGATAGTAAAGTAAGAGAAGAGTATTCTAAACGGTTGGCAAAAAGAAATATTGAAAATTGGCAAAATCAGGAATATCGGGAGAAAATGCGCAGTTTTTTAAGCGAGGTTAATAAGCAATATATTGAAAATCATCCTGAAAGGCGAAAAGAATTAAGCGCATGCGCTACGAAAACTTTAAAACGGCTTTGGCGGGATCCTGAATACCGCCGCTCAATGCGTGAAAAAATTATTAAGGGCAATAAAAATCATACAATCAATAGAACAGGAAAATTAAAATTTTTAAATATTTGCAAAGAAATTCTAAAAAGAAAACTGTCAGTGAATGAAAAAAATTATAATAAATGCAGAAGTATAATTTATCCTTATGGTTCATCAACATTATGGCAGACAGGACTAAATAAATATTTTCAAAACAATATTAATTTAGTTCGTCAGGAAATTAATAAGAATCATAGAATAGATAAAATAAAAGTTTTACGAAAAAAAGAAGATGTCTATGATCTTACAATTAATAAGTCCCATAATTTTTGCCTATCCGCCGGAATTTTTGTCCATAATTCAATGGACGGAGACCGGGCGGCGGCCATGAGATATACTGAAGCGAAACTATCAGCGATTTCCGAGGAATTGCTTTTTGATATTGAAAAAAATACGGTTGATTTCGCGCCTAATTTTGACGGTTCGCATAAAGAGCCGCGCGTTCTGCCGGCAAAGCTTCCCAATTTGCTTTTGAACGGAACAATGGGTATCGCGGTCGGCATGGCGACCAACATTCCTCCGCATAATTTAAATGAATTGACGCAGGCGATTAATCATCTGATAGATAATCCGGACGCGGGAGTGGAGGATTTGGCGCGGTTCGTCAAAGGACCGGACTTCCCGACCGGCGGTATTATTTACAGCCAAAAAGACATTCTCCACGCCTATACTACCGGACGGGGCGGAATCGTGATGCGCGGCCGGGCGGAGATTCAGGAAGGCAAGGGCGAATCGTTTAAAATAATTATTACCGAGCTGCCTTATCAGGTCAATAAAGCTAATTTGGTTGAAAAAATCGCCGATCTGGTAAGGAATAAAAAATTAGAAGGGATTAAGGATTTGCGCGATGAGTCGGATAAGGACGGCGTGCGCGTTGCCATTGATTTAAAGCGGGACGCTTACCCTAAGAAAATTTTAAACAGTTTGTATAAGCACACTCAGCTGCAGGAAACATTTCATGTTAATATGCTGGCGCTTATTGACGGTATTCAGCCGAAAGTTTTAAATCTGAAAAATATTCTTGAGGAATATATCAAACATCGGGAGACTGTTGTCAGGCGCCGCACCCAATTTGATTTGGATAAGGCGCGGGACAGAGCCCATATTTTAGAAGGGCTGATGATCGCTTTAAATAATATTGACGCGGTTATTAAAACCATCAGAGCGTCAAAAGATAAGGATGTGGCCAAAATCAGCTTAATGAAAAAATTCAAATTAACCGAAAGGCAGGCAGTGGCGATTTTGGAAATGCGGCTGCAGAGTTTGGCTAATTTGGAAAGATTAAAGATAGAAGATGAATTAAAAGAAAAAAAGAAGCTGATTAAAGCGCTGGAAGCGATATTAAAATCAAAAAGGAAAATTTCAGATATTATTAAAGAAGAAATAAATGCTCTAACCGATAAATTCGGCGATGATCGCAAGACGCAAGTAGTGCCGCAAGGAGTTAAAGATTTTTCCACGGAGGATTTGGTTCCCAATGAAGAGACAATGGTGACAATGACGCGCGACGGCTATATCAAGCGCTTGCCGCCTGATACTTTCAAGGCGCAGGCGCGCGGCGGCAAAGGCGTAATCGGGCTTTCCACCAAGGAAGAGGATACGGTTGAATTTATGTTTACCACTATGGCGCATACCGATATTTTGTTTTTTACCACCAAGGGGCGGGTTTTTCAGCTGAAAGCGTATGAAATTCCGCAGGCGTCCAGAACGGCCAAGGGGCAGGCAATCGTTAATTTTTTGCAGTTGACCGGCGAGGAAAAAGTGACGAGCGTGCTGCCTTTGGATAAAATCGCCAAAAGAAAATTTTTATTTTTCGCCACTGAAGAAGGGTTGGTTAAAAAGGTGAAGCTGGAAGCGTTTGCCAATGTCCGCCGCTCCGGGCTTATCGCCATTAAAATAAAAGATGATGATAAACTGACATGGGTAAAACCGACTCGCGGCGACGACCATATACTTCTTGTCACCGCCGGCGGACAGGCAATCAGGTTTAAGGAAAAAGATGTTCGCGATATGGGGCGAAGCGCCGCCGGAGTTCGTGGAATACGGTTGAAAAAAGACGATAAGCTTGTCGGTATGGGAGTAATTAAAAATGACAAAGAAAAGTTGAAAAAATATCAGATTTTATCAATAATGGAAAGAGGATTTGGAAAACGCACGCCGATTAATATGTATAAAACGCAAGGACGGGGCGGCTCGGGGATAAAAACAGCCAAAGTGGCGGCAAAAACCGGCAAGCTCACCAACGCCTTCATTGTCAACACGGAAACAATGAAAGAAAAAGACCTGATTATGATTTCGGAAAACGGACAAGTTATCCGTTTGCCGTTCAAGGCGGTAAACCAGTCCGGCCGCGATACCATGGGAGTCCGTCTGATGCGCCTAAAAGAAGCTGACGATAAAATTGCGTGCGTGTCATGGGTGTAATGGTTTACGATTTAAGAATATATTCTACCGAGCTTTAGCTCGGGTTCGGGCGGCTTTAGCCGCCGCCGTTGTGGAGAGATTGTGGCGAGATCCTGCTGGCTCTATGCTTTGCATGGAGCTAAACCGCAGTCAGTGGTTAGAAATAAAGACATTTTAACATTATCCACGGATCGCGCTATGGCTTCACGCAAAGTATGGAGCCGTCGGGGGCGCTTGACAGCATATCATATATGATATATAATTATGTTAGAATATAAAGTTAAATTTTACAAAGACAGCCAAAACGGGAAAGAGCCGGTTTTGGAATATATAGAAAAATTGGATCATAAAAATAAAGCGAAGATTTTAAAATATGTTGAATTTTTAAGGAAAAATAACGGATATCCGGATGAGCCGTACTCTAAGCATATAAAAGGAAAGATAAGGGAGTTAAGGGTTGATTTTTCTATAAATCATCATAGAATTTTTTATTTTTCTTTTATAAATAGAACAATTATTCTATTGCATGCTTTTTTAAAGAAAACTGACAAAACTCCCAATAATGAGATTATAAAAGCTATGGAGAATTATAAAGATGTTATAGATAATTTGCGTTTATATGAATAAAATTAAAAAAGCCGCTGATTTTCAGAAATATTTAAAAGAGCAGCTTAAAAATAAAAAAATAAAAGAATATTACGACGAATATGATAAGCAGCTGAAAATCGCTTATCAGATTATTCAATTGCGGAAGAAGAAAAAAATGTCGCAATCAGAGTTGGCTAAAAAAATCGGTACGACTCAGAGTAATATCGCCAGAATGGAAAGCGGACAGCAAAATTTTACCATTGAAATTTTATATAGAGTAGCCAAGGCGCTTAATAGGAATTTGAAAGTTTCTATTTAGGGTTTGCCGGCAGTTTCGTAATATGCGCAGGTGTGGTGAAATTGGTATACACGCTTGGCTTAGGACCAAGTGCCGCAAGGCGTGAGAGTTCGAGTCTCTCCACCTGCACAAACACGATAAGTTGAAATAAAAAAGCGGAGTAGAAATAAAAAATCCCGCGCCGATTGGCTTGGGATTATTTTTTGTTTTTTTAATTGTTATTTATGTTCATTTGCATAAGGTGTCCGTTATTGCACCTTAAGCAAATCAGCATTATTGGGATTGTCCTGATAACATAAGAACAATTGGTGCATTTACATATTCTTTTCGCTTTTTCAGCTTCATCCTCCATGTTTTTGCACCTCTGCTTAGTTATTTTTATTAAAGAACTAAATAATAGTAGCATTAAATAAATAAAAAATCAATAGGCGTATATTAGCCGTAAAGGAGTATTTTTAATTTGAGTACGGTATAATTAGTATAATATTAAAATTAAAAAAGATTTTTATGTATTATGTTTATATTTTAAAATGTTCCGATAAAACTTTCTATACGGGGATTACAAATAATTTGGAAAGGCGGATTAAAGAGCATAATTCCTCGCGCTTGGGAGCGAAGTATACCAGAGGAAGAAGGCCGGCGCGCTTAGTGTATTCGTTAAAAAAGAAAAATAAGTCCGCTGCCGCGAGAGAAGAATGCCGTATAAAAAAATTATCGCGGATGGGTAAAATTAATTTAAAAATAAATCAATTAACGCAAAAGGCGTGAAAAAATTTTTGGGCTTGTTTTTTTACGCTTTCCTTGTTATAATCAAGTTTGTTATAAATTAATAATTATAAAGTATTATGCCGGAAGAAGTAATTTTAAGATTTGACGAGGTTTCTTTTGAATACCTCTACAGAAAACCAGTTTTGGACGAGGCGAGTTTCAGCGTGCGCCGCGGTGCCAAGATTACCCTTATGGGGCAAAATGGCGCGGGTAAAAGCACACTTTTCAATTTAATAAAAGGGGATATAAAACCGAAAGATGGCAAGATTTCAATTAATGGTAATATTACCATCGGCGCGGCGCGGCAGGTTGTTGACCGCGCGGATTTTGATTTAACGGTAGAGGAATATTTTGCCAAGTCCTTTGAAGTGGCGCCACCGAACATTAAAAGCAAAATAAGCAAGGCCATGGATGCGGTTAATTTTGATATTCCCATAGACAGAAAAGTAGGCGATCTTTCGGGAGGACAGCAGGCAAGATTATTGCTTTCTTTCGCGTTAATCCAAAGTCCGGATATTCTGCTTTTGGACGAACCGACTAATAATTTGGATAAAGCCGGAATTGACCATCTGATTGAATTTTTAATAATGTATGACAAAACTGTAATTGTTATATCGCATGACGCCGACTTTTTAAATTGCTTTACGGAAGGAGTTATTTATTTAGATGTGTTTACCCATAAAATTGAAACATATGTCGGAGATTATTATGCGGTGGTGGAAGAAATAAATAACCGCATAGAACGGGAAAAAATGAAAAATGCCAGATTGGAAAAAATAATAAAAGACCGCAAGGAAAAGGTTAATTTTTTCGCGCAAAAAGGAGGAAAAATGCGAAAACTGGCAAAGAAAATGAGGAACGAAACCGAAGAAATGGAAGAAAATAAAGTTGAAGTCAAAAGAGAAGACAGCACTATAAGAAATTTTTCAATTCCGGCGCAGGATATAAGCGGTGAAATAGTTAAGATTGATTTAATAAAAATTATCCATAATTATGAACCGGTTGTTAAAAAAACAGACAAGATTTTGAGAAAAAGATCTCGTATGCTGGTGGAGGGGCCGAACGGCGTCGGCAAAAGCACTCTTTTGCGGGCGCTCGTATCGGGTAAAAATGAAGGAGCGAAAATATTGGACGGAGTCCGCGTGGGATATTACAGCCAGGATTTTTCCACTCTCAATTTTGACAATACGGTTTTTGATTCCCTTGAGGCCGTTATGGCGGACGGGATTGGCACTCAGGAGATGCGGGCCGTTGCCGCCGGTTTTTTAATCACCGGAAATTTAATGGGCAATAAAGTGGCTGATTTATCCGAAGGGCAAAAAGGGCTTTTATCTTTCGCTCGGCTGGTTCTTATGCGTCCGGGGTTATTGATTCTTGACGAACCCACCAACCATATTAATTTTAGGCATATTCCGATAATCGCCGAGGCGGTTAATAATTATGAAGGCGCTATGATTTTAGTCAGCCATATGCCCGAATTCGTAAGCGAGATAAGAGTGGATGAATATCTTGATTTGGGGTTTGCTGTTTAATTTTGAGTATGTTATAATAAATATAATAAAGTGATATTAAATTT
>QIIF01000098.1 GCA_003231075.1 Candidatus Falkowiibacteriota bacterium
TAAAGAACATTATCAGAATCTCTGAAGTATTTTGCGTATCATATCGCACCGTAATATTAGCATAAATACAAAAGATGTCAACAAAAAAACAAGAAGACAAAATTTATCTTCTTGTTTTTTATTTTTTGTTTAATTTTTTCTAACCCCCCCAGCCCGTTAAACACGAACTTAACTAATGCGTAGGAGATATGGGCGCGGATAAACGCCTGTTTTTTGGTAATTAGTCAATACATTTTTTGATTTTGTTTTTTTTATTTGGATATGGTATAATAATGGCAGATGTTGGTTGGCGGAAGCTGTGGATTGCCGCGGCGCGCATTGATTGTGAAAGTTGTTTAAAAATGTTATTATTGTTATAATGAAATTAGAGTAAAGGAGTTTTATTATTGAAAGTGTTTGAATAACGATAATGCGAATTAAATCTTTGTGCCGTTCTTTTTATGCGCGGAGCTAAATTCGCGTTATCGGATGAATCTGGCAGAATTATTTGTGGAGAGATTCTGCCGCAGCGAAAAAGTATAAAAAAAGAAAATGGCCTCACAGAGAGAATACTGTGAGGCCGAGGTTATCATTTTTGTTAAGGAGATATGCCTGCGGTGGAGGCCAAGTCTTCATGAAAGCTTTTAAATATTTTTATTGCTCCCTCCCGCAACTTCCCTCTTTTTTTGTATTCCTCAACGCTTTTTGTTGAGGCAAAATAGTGTTCCTGATACACACCATCCACTATGGCTAGCATAATAGTGGTGTCATTGGTTCCCGTATCATAATATAATACTGATTTACTGCCATCAATATTGATGACAAAATCCGGTTGACCGCATTTAGCGATCACTTCATTTATCGGTGTTCCTTGGGTGGGTATTTGAAAACTTTTAGCGACATTGCTATCACCAGCTGTCGCGTTTAATAATATGTTGGCCCCACCTATGACCAGCTGGGTAGCGGGTCCGCACCCGCCAATAAGAAGTGTAATTCCAAAAATGATTGATAAAATCATCTTCTTCATACTCTTACCTCCTTTTACTTTATTTGA
Organism: Candidatus Falkowiibacteriota bacterium; assembly: GCA_003231075.1. Taxonomy (GTDB): domain Bacteria; phylum Patescibacteriota; class Patescibacteriia; order Patescibacteriales; family SZUA-104; genus SZUA-104. The sequence goes on from QIIF01000098.1 coordinate 1,034, forward strand.
TTTTAAGAACTTTATAAGCTAACTATACACTAATTATGAAAACTTGTCAAGAGCAACAACAACATAATCATAATAAGCTGTCTATAATATTTTTAACGGCTATGATTTTTATTGTTACTATTATGTCTTTATCTATCCCGAATATAGTAAACGCTCAATCAACGCCTAAGGGAAATTGTGATGATTTTGCTGGTCCGGTGCAGCCTGGCTTTGTATTGGTGTATAGTCCGGCTGGTTGCAAGACTGTTAGACAAGGATTTGTAAAAGGTCTTATGAATGATATTAAGAATTTTGCTAAAAAAGTTGCTAGTGTGAAGGCAAAAGATGCGTTGAAAAGCGCCGCGGCTATTGCTTATAAAACAGCGTTAGGTAATTTTTTAAATAATTTAGCCTATGATACGGCAACTTATTGGGCTACGAATGATAAAGGGCAAAATCCTATGTTTGAAACTGATAGTATTGGTGATTATATATCCAAGGCGGGTGATAGCGCGGCCGGAACTTTTTTGGAAACTTTAGGAAAAAACGGTTATATGGATTTTAATCTTTGCGAACCGAGTTTAGCCGTAAAATTAAAAATTAATTTAGGATTGTTAAAATATGAACGGCCGAAAAAACCAGATTGTACCGCCTCTAAAATGCTAAAAAATTGGAAGAAAGAGGGAAAAAGAATAGGGCAAGATCTGACAGATGTGCAAAAAGGTGATTTTTTAAATAAGTTTCAAGACATATTTAATCCGTGGTCTAATGACTTGGGCATTGCCTTGAGTTTGCAGACAGGAATTGCTGAAACTAAAAGTAAAGAACAAAAATCTAGTGGAATGGATTATACGGTAAGACAGGGAGTCAAGGCCGTTAAAACTAAAATAAGAGATAAAATTACAACTCCGGCGACTCTTGTAGATGCTCAAGGTAAAAAAGTAATTAATCAAGACAGTGGAAATTATTTTGTTTATACCGGAAATGCCATAGCTGATGCCGTGGGTGTTTTTACAGAGACACTCGCCGGTAAGGTACTGGAAAAATGGCTTAAAAAAGGTTTAGTAAGTAATTTTCCGGATAATAGTTTTGATTGGAGTAATTTGGAAAATAGTAGTAGCGGCGGTAAAAGCGGAATTGCCGGCGCTAAAAAAAGGTTTAAAAGTTTTACTGAGCCTAATTTTAGCGTTAGGGGGGATTATAATATTTTGGCGGAGCTGACTACTTGTCCGGATCCGACTAAGGCGGGGCCTACTAATTGCGTGATTACTGATAATTTTCGGCAGGCCGTTATTAGCAAGATGACTGTGGGTGAGGCGATGAAACAAGGGTATTTGAACGCCGGCGGAGTATTCGGGTTTACGGCGGAGGGATTGGAGCCGCCGTATAACGAGGGTTATCCTTATCGGGCGATGATAATTTTAAGGAAGTTTAGGATTTTGCCGGTGGGCTGGGAGATAGCCGCCCAATACATTAAAGAAAATCCGAATAAAACCAATGGAACTAAAAATCTTGGAGATTTAGTGGCTTGTTTTGACAAAAATGACGAATACGGCGGATATTACAGTTTATGGTGCGACGGATTGGTTGATCCCACCTGGGTTTTGAAAGCGCCGTTGAATTACTGCGCCCGCGAAGGTCCCGGTCCGGAAATAATTTCCAAGCAAATTGTCGGTTCAGGTAATGACAGCCAGCTGGCTATCGCGCGTAATGATAAATATTGCGGAGACGAGCAATCTTGCATCAAGGAGAATGATGACGGATCGTGCCAGTTTTACGGTTATTGCTCCGGCGAAAAAAGAGAATGGCGGTTTAACGGCAATTCTTGCGAGCCGAAGTATAATTCTTGCGAAACATTCAGCTCCCGCGACGGCAAAACTGCGTCTTATTTGGAAAATACCTTGGATTACGGCGATTGTTCGGTTGATAATGCCGGCTGCCAATGGTATTGCTCGGATTATGATTATAATAGCGGTAAATGGAAATGCTCCGAATCATCCGGCGATAAATTATATCTTGACAAAGATTCCGAGAAATGCGACGCGCAAGACGAGGGGTGCGGTGAATTTATCAGAACTAAGGCGGGGCTTGGAGCTAATTTGATTACCGGTTCAAGTTTTGAAGTTGACAGTGATGGGGATGGCATCGGGGATGGTTGGACATATTATCATACCGACCCAACATGGTCATTGTCTGATGACGCCGCCGCGGGCGCCAAATCTCAAAGAATTGTCAGCGGCGCGGTTGAAGGGGGCGGTACCTTCGGTGGCATAAAAAAACAAATAGAAACGCATGAATTTTTAGCGGGTGAACCGTATACTGTGAGTTTTTACGCCAAAAAGGGATTAGGATCAGGTGATTTTTCAATTAATTTTTCTAATCAAACAGGGAACGGAGACGACAATTGTTTATCTTTTTCTGTTGAGCTAACAAATGAATGGAAAAGGTATTCAAATACTTGCGTATTGGACACGGTAAAACCGGAAATTTATTTCTGGAGTTCTTTGCCGAATAAAGAATTTTTTATAGACGCCGTTAAATTGGAACGGGGCGAAGGAACGGCTTATAGCGGTTATCGCGAGCAAGGGCTGGCTTATGAAAAATTAATACCTGATTATTTGGAAAATGCTTGTTATGTGGAGGCGGGATCGGATTATCGGATCGCCGCCGACGCGCCGAAGGAATGCGGTAATTTCGCGCGCAAATGCAACCAAAATGAAGTCGGATGCGAGCAATATACTTCTGATACCAGCGGCATAAGCGTGCCGGCGAAGGCGCTTGCCGAAGATTATTGTCCGGCGGAATGCGTCGGATATGATACTTATATTCAAAAAGCAACCGCTTTTGATTCGCTTAGAGACGCCTATTTTATACCGGCGAAAGCCAAAACTTGCGGTTCGGTTTCCGCCGGATGCGATGAATTCACCAATTTAGACGCAATTAAAGAAGGCGGAGAAGGGCGGGAATATTATACTAATTTAAAACAATGCATTAAGCCGGATGACGCGGAAGCCAATTGTTCCGGATTTTATTCTTGGGAAGGGTCGGAAGAATCCGGGTATCAGCTAAAAGCTTTCCAATTGCAGGCATTGTCCGGCGTGGATGAGCCGGCAGTGACAGAAGACGATTCAACGGAATGCACGGAGGCGATTTATAATTTGGCTCCGTCCGATCCGGCTTATAATCCCGATTGCCGGCAATTTTATAACAGCAGCGGAGAAATATCTTATCATTTAATAAGCCGTTCCATTACTTGTTCGGATAATTGCCATCCATACCGCCGAACGGAAAAAAATATTGATCCGGAAATTACCAATCAAGCGGATTGCGGCGCCGGAAATTTATGCGGCAGCGCGTCCGCTGACGGCGACAGCCAATGCTGGGACGGCGATTATTCGGTTTGTTATTCTTGCAAAGCGGGCGGATCGTGGGACACGGATCAGTCCGCGTGCGTTTATGACGCTATTCCCGGAGAAGGAAAAACTTGTTCGCAATCGTCAGTCGGATGCCGAGAATACGCGGGCAATACCGGAAATAATACTGTTGATATTTTAAATAATGATTTTGAAGGCAGTACTCAGGGCTGGGAAGGGATCGGCGGCGCTGCCGCGGAAATAAGCAATGAGGCGCTGGCGGTGGGCGGCAATTCTCTGTATGTAAGCGGCGGAAATCATTCCGCCAGCACGACATTGGAAAATTTAATTAATGAGAACACCGCTTACGCTATCAGTTTTATCGCCAAAGCCGCTTCGGTAAATACCGCTCTAACCGTTAGGATTGACAATGGCGTTGATAACACCGCGTTCGCGGAGCAGGCGGATTTGATTGCCGGCGATTGGGGAATTTATAAATTAAATTTAACTCAAATAGATTACCAAGCAGGCGGCAACGAAAGCTTGGTTATAGAGGGCGATGGAGATTTCTATATTGATAATATTAAATTGACAGCGATTAACGATAATTATTATTTAATAAAGAATTCGTGGGATATTCCTGATTCTTGCTTTAAGGATATTTACGGCAAACCGGCGGGCGCGCTTTACAATTTAGGATGCGATAAATATGAAGATCGGAACGGCAATGTTCATAATTTGCGCGGATTCAGCGGATTATGCCAAGAATCGGCGGTAGGGTGCGAATTGATGATTAATACGCAAAATTACAGCGATTATAACGGCGCGACATTTAATTCCGGCGATGCCAGCGAAACGGTTGTGCCGGCTGATAATTATATTTACGCGGTCTATGACCAAAGCAAGGAATGCGGCGCGGACAGCAAGGGGTGCAGCCGGCTCGGAGCTTCTTATGAATATGAAAATAACACTTTATTCAGCGATGTATATTTAAAAAATAATCCGGATAAATATAATAGCGCTTTATGCCAGTCGTCTGAAGTCGGATGCGATGAATGGACGGCTGAAGCGGGGACATCTTATTTTAAAGATCCGGGCGGACAAACTTGCGAATGGCGGCAAGCGGCCGGAAAAATTACCGATAGCTGGGGCTGGTATAAGAGCAGGGTTAAAAAATGCGATGAAGACGGCAGCGGTGATATTAATGCCGATACGGAAACGGCTGTTTGTTTGACCGGCAAGGATTGCGCCGGCGGCGTGAGTTGCGTCACGGATGAAAATAATTATGAATGTCCGACGGATTCGTTAAAAACATTCGGTTCCGGCGGCGCGCGGATTGAACAGCCAACCGCGGACATAGGCGAGTATTGGGCGGGGCTTTGTCCGGCTGAAAATTCCGGATGCTCGGAATACATTGATCCGATTTCCAAATTTTCAATGAATGTTTTATTTAACGCCGATTTTTCCCAAGACACCGACGGCGATAAGGTGGCTGATGGATGGAGCGCCGCCGCGAACGGCGGACAGAATGTCGTTCTGGATGCAAATACGCTTTATATTTTCTCGGTTTTCGGAGAAAATACGGCTGTGATTAAGATTGTTGACGGCGCCGGAAACGCCGTTTCCCAGCTGTATGAATTTGACGCGGAAACTAACGGCTTGTCAGATCTGACGGATTCGTTGTCCGTGGCTTCCACGGACGGGAAAATGACAAGTGTAATGTTTTATACCGCCGATAATATTCAAAATTACAGCGCGGTCGTTTCCGTGGATAATGCCAAAGACAGCGGTTCGGATAATAACAGTAAAATAGGGTTGAAAAAAGCGGTTGTTGATTATCAAATTAAAAGCGGTTTGGATAAAGAATCCTGCAACGGTGTTGTTAATTTTGAAGGCGGATGCGTTTTATTTAATGAAAGATCGCAGAATGGAAACAATAAAGCCGGCTTAATTTGGAACGCCGATTTGACCTATAACGACGGCTCCGGCGCCGCGCCGTCCGCTGGCGCGTCCCCGGACAAAAATAACGCCAATTCGCTTTTGAAAGTCAGCCCGGACAGAGTATGCGACAAATGGCTTGATTGCCGCAGTATTGTCGCTGCCAAGAATAGCGCCGGCGAGGAAAAGAATGTTTGTTTTGATATCGGTTTATGCGATCGGCTGGACAATAACGGCAATTGTGATAATTTTGTTTTGGAAGATCAAAAAGCGCAAGAAGCGTATCTGCCCGGCGATTTTTCCCGATATGCCAACGCCACCGGATATAACAAGATCGGGCTGATGGGAGCGGCGGATAATAATATGAAAGGCGATTATCCCTTGGGAGAAATGGAACAAAAAGGAGAGGTGGTTAATTTGCCGAACGGAAATTTTGAATCCGCGAACTCGGACGGATACCCGATCGGCTGGAATTGGGACGGCGGTAAATGGGACGCGAGCAAGTTTAGCGTTATTGATAATCCGGTGGCGGCGCAGGCTGAAGGAATTGCTTACGCGCCGGAAGGCAGAGGCTTTCTGAAAGCCGGAGCGAAGATTAAGCTCATATCCGAATATGTAGACACGGTAAACAGCAAGGATTATGTTCTAACCGCCTATATTAATACAATAAATATGTCTTCCGGATCAGTAAAAATTAAAGTTGAACAATTTAATTTTAATGATAATTCAATTCAGGCAGATGATATTATAACCAAACAGAGCGGAAACGGATGGGGAATTGAGCTGGGCTCTTTTAAGACAGCGCCTACCGCTTTTAGAATAAAAATTATGCTTTATTCCGACAACGATTCCGTGGGTAATTTTTATGTTGACGATATTAAAATAATGCCGGCGCTTAATTCCAGAAAAGATTGGTATATTCCCCAATCTTGCCGGCTTTATCCGGAAGATAATTCATTGTCTTGCGATTATTTTGACGATTCCGGCATTAGAAAAAAGGGCTGGCCCGGATATTGCCTTGAACACGACCATTACCCGGGTTCGTCCGACGCTTGCCTATTATGGTGGCCGGTTGACAAAATTAAGGGCGACGGCATTGAAGAAGGCGCCGGAATTAAAGGAGGCGTCGGATACGCGGATAGAATCCCATTATATTACTGCTCGCAAGCTTCGGCGTATTTACCTTTAGAAAAGAGAAAAAAGGAAACTAAACAAACAACGGAATATTGTTGGAAACAAGTTTGTGATGAAGATTGCGATAAGGGTACTTTTGTAAGCGGTTGTCCGGATGGTTATCGTGGCGTGAAGTATGTTGTTTCAAACGGTGAAGGTTGTAATTCATTTTTTGGCAGCACTGTTTATGACAAATGTGGCGTAAAATGTGTGGCTGATGGTATAAATTATTTAAATGATGGAGACTATGGATGGTATAAGTATAATGGTTCTATACTGGATGGTTCAGTAACATATACTGTGGATGCTCCAATTAATGAATGCCATGTTGTTATTCCCGCAGAAGATGGTTTAAAATACAAACAAGATAATGGCGACATAGTTGATGATTCAATTGGATATTGTACAGATATTACTCAAACAGTAACTTCTACCGGACAAAATAAATTTTGGAGCGGACGAGTCTATGAGGGGAGCGCTTATAAGGTGCCGGCATTAGGTTACGGTTATCAGGCGGGGTATAAGCCATTTGGCGGTTTGGTATATCCTGCTGAATCAAGCGCAAATGACCCCAATGATTGGGATAAATTATTAGTGAAGCATTTTTATAAACCGGAAGATTATGGCGGAGAAGCTAACGCTGGAAGTCCTTATAGTTTTGACGCATCATTAGATCCATATGTGGGAATATGCAGTTCATCTAGAAATGTTTGCATAAAAAATGCTGGTCCCGGCACCCCCAGTAATAATAGTTATATTTGTCCATTCGGTGAAACTTGTGATACTTTTCCTAATAACGATAAACTCCAAGCCATTAAATATGTTCAGCGTCTTTTTGCTCAAGGATATAATACTTGGCGTTGGAGTAAGTTGAGTAAAC
>QIIF01000080.1 GCA_003231075.1 Candidatus Falkowiibacteriota bacterium
CACTGAAAATATATTAGTGTAAATGTATTGTTCTCCATTAGTGTAATCCCCGTCTCTCAGAATGCCGTCGGCGCTTCCGTCTAAATTCATTTCATAATTTACTCCATCTATAACCGCTCTCATATATTCCAGCGCGTTATTATCTTGGTCGGTATATACGGCCTTAAATTCAAAATTAACAGTAGTAAAACCCTGATTTGGATTAATTCCGTCTGTTTGATAATCTGTTTCTTGGGAGTAAGTTATCACCGGCTCGTTAGTGATTAATCTTGTCGCGCCTTTGGTGTAGTAGATCTCATAGTTGCCGTCCCGAGAATCACTCCATGCGATATGGATGTTGCCGGCGCTGTCTATCCCTATGTCGGGAGACCGGCTATCAGCGCCGTTAAAAGTCAGTCTAGTATCCTCCACTAATGTGCTGCCGTCGCTTCCATTCAGCTTGGTGTAGTAAATCTCATAGTTGCCGTCCCGAGAATCATACCACACGATATGGATATTGCCGGCGTTGTCAATCCCTAATCTGGGAGACAGGCTATAAGCGCCGTCAAAGGTTAATCTGGTGTCATCCACTAATGTGCTGCCATCGCTTCCATTCAGCTTGGTGTAGTAAATCTCATAGTTGCCGTCCCGATTATCATACCACACGATATGGATATTGCCGGCGTTGTCAATCCCTAATCTGGGATAAACGCTATAAGCGCTGTCATTAGTCAATCTGGTATCTTCCACTAATGTGCTGCCATCGTTCCCGTCCAATTTGGTGTAGTAAATCTCTGGGTTGCCGTCCCGATAACCATACCACACGATATGGATATTGCCGGCGTTGTCAAGCCCTATGTTGGGCATGACACTACTATTGTCGCCGACATCAGTCACTCTGGTATCTTCAACCAACATGCTGCCATCACTCCCGTCCAGCTTGGTGTAGTAAATCTCATAATACCTGCCGCCTCGACGATCATACCAAGCGATATGGATATTGCCGACGCTGTCCACCGCTAAGCTGGGATACCAGCTATAAGCGCTGTCATTAGTCAATCTGGTATCTTCCACTAATGTGCTGCCATCGTTCCCGTCCAATTTGGTGTAGTAAATCTCATAGTTGCCGTCCCGATTATCAAGCCATGTGATGTGGATATTATTGGCGCTGTCCACCCCTAAGCTGGGATACCAGCTACGAGTACCGTCAAAAGTCAATCTGGTGTCATCCACTAATGCGCTGCCGTCGCTTCCATCCAGCTTAGTGTAATAAATCTCCCAGTTGCCGTCCCGAGAATCACTCCAGGCGATATGGATGTTGTCGTCGCTGTCTATTCCTATAACAGAGTCACGGCTATTAGCGTAGTCAAAAGTCAATCTGGTATCATCTATAATATCCACCCATTCATCCGCCAGAGCCAATGGAATGGAAACAAAGAAAAGTAAAAAGAAGATAATTGTAATTAATTCTTTTTTCATAAAGCTCAAGGGTTAATATTGATTTATACTATTTTGCTAACCCAATTCCGATTTTGTCATCCTGAGCCGCAGCGAAGGATCTGTAATATATGAATACTGCGACTGTCATGTATTATAGATTCTTCACTTCGCTACCGCTCCGTTCAGAATGACAAAAAAACGGAATCGGAATTTAAATAGCAACTTAGTATATTAATAATATTTTTATTACCCCCGCCTTAATTTTAGCGCTAATAAAAAATGGCGCCAGATGGCGCCATTTTTTCTACAGTCTAAATTTTAGGAGTTTTTTTATCTACGCTCTCAGCGCTTCTTCTATCTTCTCCTTTATCTTTCTCCTCCATCGCGTTATATATCGCCCCCAGCACCCCATTGACAAACTTGCCGGAGGACGCTCCGCCGAATGCTTTGGCGATCTCTATCGCCTCATTAATAGCCACCCTCCCCGGAATCTTATCATTGAAAATCAATTCATACACGCCGATGCGTAAAATATTGCGGTCAACTATGGTAATCTGTTCAAGCGGCCACTCGGTGGCGTATTTAATAATATACTTATCTATTTCCGGCAGATGCTTTATTACTCCGTTGATTAATTCCTCAACAAAGCCGTTGTCGTCAAAGCTCGGAGCAAAATTAGAAAAAATTTCTTTCTTAAGCTTGCTAAAATCTTTTTCTATTTTACCGTTAAAATCCCAAAGAAACAGGGATTGCATTGCCAATGTGCGCGCTAAGTGTCTATTGGACATAAACAAAAACTTAAAGTTCAAAATTCAAAGCTTAAAACTACTATTAAAACCCCATGAATATTTTAGCTTTACGCTTTACGCTGCGGTTTTGGGTTTTGCATTTTGAGTTTTGAGCTATATCACTTTAATACTTATAATATTATTTATTCTTCTTTTGCGTTTTACTCTTCACCTTTATAACTTCCTTGCCCTTGTAAGTTCCGCAAAAAGCGCATGCTTTATGAGCTTCAACCGCTTTCGCGCATTTAGAGCATTTGTTTAAATTAACTTTTTTCAAAGCTTGGTGAGATCTTCCTTTCTTCATTTTACAGGAAGATTTTCTTCTTGCTGGCACTGACATAAATTTTTAAATTAAACGGAACTTGCGCACTTGCAAAAATTTATTAATAGCTTTAAGCGCGTAAATCCTGCTAAAAATTATATTTATTATAGCTTTAGTATACAATGTATCTCTATTTAGTCAAGCTGTTCTTCCGCGCTTTTTACCAATTATTTTCCAATAAATAGCGCCAAAACAGAAATAGGTTGGTTTTGGCGAAAAATATGGTTTATCCCGTTAAATAATATTGATGATCAACCAAAAACCGCAGCCGCTTGCAATATCCTGTTTCAGTTGAAATATTTACCTATACGGAGTAAGCTATGATTATGGATCCCATTAAATTATGCTTAATTTTTATTATTAATTTTAGTTTAAAAGGGTTTAACAAATTTTTTTGAATTACGAAACGCCATTTTTTTGTCATCTTGAACGGAGCGAAGCGAAGTGAAAGATCTATAATACGCGAATATTCGCAACTGTCATATATTATAGATCCTTCCCCGCCAACTGGCGGGTCAGGATGACAAAAAATAAATAGTTTCGTAATTCACGGAAATTTATGAGAATAGGAAATAAAAATTTATTTAACGGGGTGAACGCTAAAATATTTAAATCGCGCAGAGCGAGAATTATTTACATTACTATCGGAATAATTATTTTCGGCTTGCTTTACGCCCTAAAAAATACCGGCTACTCTCTGCGGCTGGCGGCCTTCTTGTTTTCAATTCTTTTATTTTATGTGATTGATTTATGGCTTGAACTTGGATTTGAAAAACGCCATTACGGAATTTTTATTATAGTCGCCCTAACCGGCATAATTTTCAGCCCCTTGTATTTTATATCTCCCGATTACGACAAATTGCTTCATCTTGTCTCGCCGGTATTTCTTTCAATGCTAATATTCTTTTTATTGGATAAGGTGAAAATGAAATTTTCCACAAAAATATTTTTAACCTTCGCCGTAATGATCGCGATTTTATCATTATTTGAAATAGGAGAATACGCCTTAGACCAATTATTCGGACTTAAACTGCAGGGCGTATATATAAGAGATTTATCCGGAATCTCCAAGCTGAATATTATTATGGACAAAAACGACGACACCATGATTGATCTATTATTTGGAACCATCGGAGCGTTAATCTTTGTATTAACGCGGACAATTATTTTTTATAAAAGAAAGTGGAATAAAAGGATGAAGAAGTATTTTTAAAATTTGACTTTTAAGCTAAAAACAGATAGTTTATAAGTAATAATTTACAAATAAACAACTAGCCGAAGGGGGAGCCATCGCTTTTATTATATAAACGCGGGGAACAAAAAACCGGGCTGGTTTTTTTATTATAAATTGCGGATCATTAACAACTTAAATGATTGGATATTACGGGATTATAGCCATTAAAGAAAAAGGAGGAATGAAAAAAGAAAAAAATGCAAGAAAAATTGAACAAAAGATGAAAAAACTAAACTGGAGGTGTAAAATGTTTAGATGGTATCGGAAAGAAACAGAAACAGGTACAAAAAAAGATGTTGAAATTTGCTTCAATATTCAGTCCTCGGAGCAGTTAACAATCAGGGAACTGGAAATTTTAAAATGGCTCTTAGGAGAAACCTTTGAACCTGAATGTTTAGATTTAAGATCATTTCTGGACAGTAAAGATGTGATTGAGGTTGGTCCACGAATGAACTTTGCCACGGCTTGGAGTACAAACGCGGTCGCGGTCTGCCACGCTTGCGGATTAACAAAGATTATCCGCATAGAAATGTCCAGACGCTGCGGGAATTCCGACGAAGCGGTATATGACCGCATGACAGAGTGTCCGTATCCCAAGACGCTTACCAGCTTTGAAACAGGAATTATTCCTGAGCCGGTGTTTGATGTTCTATTGATTGAAGAAGGCAAATCTGCATTGAAAAAACTGAATGAAAAAATGGGGCTTGGCTTGGATGACTGGGATATTGATTACTACTACAATTTGTTCGTGAACGACATCGGCAGAAATCCTACTAATGTAGAATGTTTTGATCTTTCCCAGTCAAACAGCGAACATTCGCGGCATTGGTTTTTTAAAGGCAAACTGATTATTGACGGCATAGAAATGCCGCATAATCTTATGGAGCTTTTACAGAAACCTCTTAATAGTAATCCGCGAAACAGTGTTATCGCTTTTAATGATAACTCCAGTTCCATAGAGGGTTATCATGTAAGCATAATCATTCCGGAAGAGCCGGGACGGCCGTCAAAATTCGTCAGAAAGTTTGTGCAGATGAACCCAATTTTTACCGCTGAAACCCACAATTTTCCAAGCGGAGTCGCTCCGTTTCCCGGAGCTGAAACAGGAACAGGCGGAAGAATAAGAGATATTCAGGCAACAGGCAGGGGCGGATTAACGATTGCTGCGACTGCGGCATATTGTGTTGGAAACTTGCGTATTCCGGGTTACGAATTACCATGGGAAGATGAGTCGTTTGTTTATCCAAGCAATCTTGCTTCACCGCTTGAGATTGAAATTAAAGCGTCTAACGGCGCGTCAGATTACGGGAACAAATTCGGTGAACCGGTCATACAGGGATATACGCGTTCGTTTGGAATGAGAGTCCCAAACGGCGAGCGTTACGAATGGATAAAACCGATTATGTTTACTGGCGGCGTCGGGCAGATGGACGCAACGCATACTTCAAAAGGCGAGCCGTTGTTCGGAATGCTGGTAGTAAAAATCGGCGGACCGGCTTACAGAATCGGAATAGGCGGAGGCGCGGCTTCAAGCATGATACAGGGAGAAAATAAAGCAGAACTGGATTTTAACGCTGTTCAGCGCGGCGACGGAGAAATGGCGAACAAGGTAAACAGGGTTGTGCGGACTTGCAGCGAGTTGAGCCATAGAAATCCCATCATCAGCATTCATGACCAGGGAGCTGGCGGAAATTGCAATGTTGTAAAAGAAATTATTTTTCCTTCCGGAGCGAAAATACTGATAAGGAACATACAGCTTGGCGATGATACTCTTTCAGTGCTTGAGATATGGGGAGCGGAATATCAGGAACAGAACGCTTTATTGATCAGGTCTGTGGATTATGCCGAATTTGAGGCTATGTGTAATCGCGAAAAAGTTCCATGCGTTTCTATCGGAGAGATTACCGGAAACGGACGCATTATTCTTTATGACGAAAGAGATGGAAGCGCGCCTGTTGATCTTGATCTTGAAAAGATTCTTGGAAGCATGCCGCAAAAAACTTTTCATCTTGATCGGATTCCTATAGAAAACGATCCGTTAAAATTACCGGACAATCTTACAGTCAGAGAAGCGCTTGATAAAGTACTGCGTTTGTTGTCGGTTGGATCAAAGCGTTTTCTTACCAACAAAGCAGATCGTTCGGTCACCGGACAAGTAGCTCAACAGCAATGCGTAGGCCCATTACAACTTCCTCTTTCTGATGTTGCGGTTATTTCCAATTCTCATCTTCCAAATAGTGACGGTATGTACACGGGGATAGCGATTTCAATCGGCGAACAACCAATAAAATCGTTGATTAATCCTATGGCGATGGCTCGGATGGCAACAGGTGAAATGTTGACCAATTTAGTATGGGCATTAATCTCTTCTTTTGAAGATATCAAATGTTCAGGAAATTGGATGTTGGCCGGAAAACTTCCCGGCGAAGGCGCGAAGCTTTACGATGCCGCTGAAGCGTTATCCAAGATTTTAACTATACTCGGCATAGCTGAAGACGGTGGAAAAGACAGCATGTCTATGGCAACACAGGTGATAGATGGTTCCGGAAATACCGAGACGGTTAAGTCTCCTCCCGCCTTAGTAATGTCGGCTTACGTAAATTGCCCTGATATCACAAAAGTGATTACGCCGGATATTAAGAGGCCGGGTGAAAGTAGGTTGTTGTTTATTGATTTATCAGGATATAAATATCGTCTTGGCGGTTCAGCGCTAGCGCAAGTTTATAGCCAAATTGGTAATGAATCTCCTGATATTGACGATCCGGATTTACTTAAAAGAGGATTTTTGGCTATTCAAGAGATGATTGACAAAAATCTTATTCTTTCCGGCCACGACAGAAGTGACGGCGGTTTAATTACAGTATTGCTTGAAATGGCGTTTTCCGGCAATTGCGGGATTGAAGCGTATGCCTTGTCTCTCCCAGAAAATTTTTTACCATATCTTTTTGCCGAGGAGTTGGGAGTTGTTATAGAATTCGATCCAAAAAAAACAAAAGAAATCTATAAAATTCTCAAAAGCCATCAGCTTGTCGCGTATACAAAAGATATTGGGCGAACAACAAGAGAGAAAAACATAAAAATAAACGTTGTTCTTGGTGGCGGAAGAGAAAAAACAATTCTTAATGAAGATATGCGGGTTCTGCGTGATATATGGGAAGAAACTAGTCATCAGCTTGAAAGGCTACAAGCAAACCCGGATTACGCGGAAGAAGAAAAAGAAAACATCTTTGACAGAACCGGACCGAAGTATCATCTATCATTTGAGCCATCGCTGACCAAGGCAAGCATACTTGAAGCCGAAGTAAAGCCGAAAGTGGCGATTGTCCGTGAAGAAGGGTCTAACAGCGACCGCGAGATGACAAGCGCTTTTTATCAAGCAGGATTTGAACCCTGGGACATAACTATGTCCGATCTTCTTGAGGAGCGCGTTACTCTTGATATGTTTCGCGGCATTGCCTTTGTCGGCGGTTTTTCTTACGCCGATGTTCTTGACAGCGCCAAAGGTTGGGCCGGAGTCATTCGTTTTAACGAAAAACTCTGGGATCAATTCCAGCGCTTTCATAACAGGCAAGACACTTTCAGTTTGGGGGTCTGTAACGGCTGCCAGCTCATGGCTTTATTAGGATGGTTTTCGGGACTTAATCTTCCCGACAACAAGAAGCCAAGGTTTATCCAAAACACATCAGGCCGTTTTGAATCTCGTTTCTCGTCAGTTCAGATCATGCCGAGCCCGGCAATCATGCTTCAAGACATGGAAGGGTCTACTCTTGGCGCATGGGTTGCGCATGGCGAAGGAAGAGCGTATTTTCCCAATGAGGAAATTTTAAAAAATGTTGAGAAAAACAACCTTGCGCCGATCAGGTATGTTGATGATAAAAACCTGATAACTCAGGCATATCCGTTTAACCCAAACGGATCTACAAACGGAATTGCCGCTCTCTGCTCTCCTGACGGCAGGCATCTGGCAATAATGCCGCACCCCGAAAGAACATTCCTGAAATGGCAGTGGCCGTGGATGCCGGAAGAATGGAAAAAAAATCTCAAGGCGTCGCCTTGGATTAAAATGTTCCAAAATGCGCGCGAATGGTGCGACAAATTAAAAGGAGGTGAATAATCCCTTTAATAAAGTGGAATTAAAACAAATAAAAAAACATTAACCAACATAACCCTGCCGGTCAACAAGACTGGCAGGGATTTTTTATTGACTTTACCGGCGTTTATGATAATATGTTAAAAACAAAGAGGAGGGCACTTTGCCGCTCTTTTTATTTTGAATAATAATTTTTAAGGGGGGAAAATGTCTGAACAGCTAAGCGGTGAAAAATACTTAAAAATTGCCGGCAAGTACGGCATGGCGACGGCTAATTTAATTTTTTATTTTTTAGAAAAAAAACAAGAATCGCTTGGGGGAGTCGTCCCGCAAGCAAAAACAAAAGAAAGAAAAAAAAGAAATAAAATAATATATAAAAAGCTACGGAGGGCGAACGCATATTCGTCCTTTTCTTTTTGTTTAAAAAATGCTAATTTAATATTATGGATAAACAAACGCAAAAAGAACTGTTAAATATCGTGAAGCGCAATTATGAGGAAATTGCGGAGGAATTTAGCGAGACAAGAAATAAGCCGTTATGGCCGGAGCTGATTAAACTAACCGAAAAAATTAAAGATGGAGACAGAATTCTTGATGTCGGCTGCGGCAACGGACGGCTGTTGGGAGCTTTTCAAGGAAAAAATATTAACTATACCGGAGTAGATAATAGCGAAAAACTAATTAAACTCGCCAAACGCCGAAGCTCCGAATTGCGAATTACGAATTACGAATTACGAATACTTGATATTTTAGATCTCGGGAAACTGCCGCAAATAGGTTTTAATTATGTTTTTTGCATAGCGGTTTTACAGCATATTCCGGGGCGTAATTTACAAATTGCCGCGTTAAAACAGCTAAAGAATAAAGTAAATGATAATGGGAATATAGTAATTTCGGTTTGGAATTTATGGAATAAAAAAAAATTTAGAAAATTGATTTTTAAATTT
>QIIF01000019.1 GCA_003231075.1 Candidatus Falkowiibacteriota bacterium
AATGGACGGTTATTTATTTTAATTATTAAATAATCACATTTTTTAATTTGTTTAAAGCGTTAAACAACATCAACTATATTTTCATTATAGCGCAATTCACGCAAAAAATCAAGTACTCGGCCGATGCTCTTCAATATAATATTTACTAAATTTTCCTAACATTAACAAAAATTGCCTTATTTACCCCGACAAATTTAAAAATATCTGATATAATAAAATAAACTTGTATTTATCACTATGAAAAAAATTAAATTTTCTCATATAATTTGGGTATTGTTTTATCTGACAATATTTTTTATTTTACTGAATAACTCGCTGAGTTATCTGGACGCTGATTTAGGGTGGCATCTGCGGACGGGGCAACAAATATTGGCGGACAGGGCGGTGCCGAATTTAGAGACATACAATTACACTCTGTCGGGAAAAACATGGGTTGACCATGAATGGCTGATTAACGCGGCGGTTTATTGGATTTATCATAATCTCGGCTATTTGGCGTTAAATATTTTTTTCGCTTTAATAATTATAGCCGCTCTAATTATTTTAACTTTAATAACGCGAAAATATACGCCGCGGGCGGGCGGCTTTGGAGTTAAAAACGGAATGATTTTTATTATTCTGCTGCAGACGCTGGGCGTAATTGCCGGCTTGCCGCATTTCGGCGTCCGTGCGCAGGAAATCACCTTGTTGAATTTGGCTATTCTGCTCTTGATAATATATCATTACCAAAAAAATAATAACTGGAAGATACTGCTGTGGCTGCCGCTTCTTTTTTGTTTTTGGGCGAATGTCCACGCCGGCTTTTTAATCGGAATTTTTATAATGTTTCTTTGGATATTCGTTAAACTTTTGGAATTATTATTTTTTAAAACAGCTACGCCGGCGAACGGCGGCGATGCCGAATTAAAAATTTTAAAAAATAAATTAACGGCAAAAAAAATATCTATTTTTTCATTTTTCGCTTTACTGGGAACAGCCGCGACGCTGTTAACGCCTTACGGGATAAAACTTTATCTTTTTTTAAGATATTATGATGAAAAAGCTTATTTACTGCTTATTCAAGAGTGGTTTCCGTTTTACTATCTGCCGATACAGCACTGGCAGCTGCTATTTTTTTCTTTAATCGTAATCACCGTCGCGATTTCTCTTTCTATCGCTTTTAAGAAAAAACAGCTGAAAAAAATTTCTCTTTGGGATCTTGTTGCTTCAATCGTCTTCTTGGCGTTTGCGCTAAAGTCAAAACGCAATTTTCCGCTTTTGTTCGCTGTTTCGTTTCCGTTTTTGGTTAGCTTTTTTTCGTCATTTTTTAATTCTCCAAATGATGATTTTTTGGATAAAAAATGGCGCAAGCAATTTCTTATCATTAAACCGTACATAGTAATCGCTTTCTTGATAATTATGGCGTCTAAAATAATCGGCTCTAATTTTATCACCGACCCTTTTGTTTATTTTAACGCCAAATATCCGCGCGGCGCGGTTGAATTCCTTAAAAACAATCCGCAATATGATAATTTAAAATTATTCAATAAATACGGCTGGGGCGGATACTTGTCGTGGACATTGCCGGAGAGGAAAACATTCATTGACGGCCGGCTCCCCATGCTCCCATTCGCCGGACATACATTTTTGGAAGAGTATAATGAATTTTTCGCCGAAGGGGAAACGGCGGACAAACTCAAACAATACGGCATCGGATTAATTCTTGTCCCGAGTAAAAAATATTATTATAAATTAAGCCGATTTGAAAAATATTTTCTTCTGTTTAATGAAGAAAAAGTAAATAAATATGATGATTATTTCCAAAATTATTTAAAGCAAGCCGGCAACTGGCAGCCGATTTACCGCGACAACACCAGTGTTATTTATGTTAAGATATAATGCGATGCTAATTATTTTGTTTCATAATTAAAGGCATATTAAGAAACATTGCGCGTAATCAGACTATCTGCATACCGGCCCGTTTATACCCGGGATTTATTTTGAGATAAAAAAATTAACGCCACTCCTTACCACTCCATACTGATGTTTGGCTGGCAGAGCATTTTTAAGCGCCAATAAACATTAAATGACGCCAAAAACGCTAATTATTCTACACCCTAAATTTATAAAATTACCAAATAGCATTGCCGCCGAATACTATACTTGGCGGCAAACATAATTAATATGATAACCACAGTAAACCGTAAAATTACAAAATTTATCACCTATGGCGTTATTTCCGGTTTTTTTTATTCATTATTTTGGATTATCATCTTAGTTAAAAAAAATTTGCCGGACGAAATACTTGCCGACAATACCACTTATTTATATTTCGCGGCCGTATTTATTCTACTGGTTCTGCTTGGTTTGTATATTGAATCCTATGCCCTGATTTCCAAAGAAAATATTCCAATAAAATATATCATAATATTCGCGATTTTGTTTAACGCGCTATTAGTATTTATACCGCCTATTACATCCACTGATTTGTATTCTTATATTTCCCAATCCAGAATAGTTTCAGAATACCATGAAAATCCATACCTTGTTCCATACGACTCCTTCTCCAACGACAAGCTTTATTCATCTTTGAAAACTGTTTGGTCGCGCAATACGGCAATTTACGGTCCATTATTTATTTCCATAGGCGCCGCCCTTACATACTTATCCGGAGATAATTTATATTTAAATATTTTTAGCTTTAAGCTTGTTTTTGCCGCCATCAACATATTAATCATTTTTATTATTCAAAAAATAACCAATGACAAAAAGGCCGTTTTTTTGTACGCGTGGAATCCTTTTATTATTTTTGAATTCGCCCTAAACAGTCATAACGATGTTACGCTGATTTTGTTCGTCGCTTTAAGCCTTTTTTATTTTTTTAAAAAAAGCTCCATAAAAACTTTACTGATTGGCTGGTCTTTTCTTGTTTTTTCCGCACTGATTAAATTCTTTACTTTACTTTTTCTGCCTTTTTATTTGATATTTGCGGTAAGAAACCTTGAATATAAAAAAGAAAAAATTATTTTTGCCGTTTTGGCTTGTTTGGCCGGACTGTTTTTTGTCGCGCTGGCTTATTATCATTATTGGGATGGATTTAAAATATTCAGCCGCCTCTCAACGCTCGTGGCGGAAAAAAGCATATTTTCATCCATGGGGATTGGCGCGGTGATCGTATTTCTGCTTATTTTTAAAATACCAAATTATTATTGGTGGAGCAAAATTATAAACAGAGCTGTTTTTATCATCACTTATTTTCTAATGCTGTTTCGGTTGATTTTTATTAAAAAAGAACGCGAGAAAAACGGTTTGTTGAAATATTTTATTTTTTCATTCGGTTTATTTCTCGCCACATTTTTTACATGGCTGATGCCATGGTACACAACGCTTTTAATCACCCTAATCGCGATTTACATAGGCATGGAAAAAAAGTACAAAAACGCGGCATACATATACGGCATTACCGCTTATGGAATCATTTTTTATTTTATTTTAAGATAATCTGTTTCCGATAGCTTTATGGAACTGCTTATAGTATAATAATAATTAAAGTAAATTAAGGGTTTGGCGACAGCCCCAATATAAAACTATATGCGTTTATCTGTCATAGTCCCCGCCTATAATGAGGAAAAAAATCTCGCGGTGAATATTGGAAAATTCAACGGCTATTTAAGCCAACAGGATTATGATTATGAAATCATTATAGTTAATGACGGCTCCGCGGACGGCACTGAAAAAATAGCTAAAACATTGGTTGCGGGAAATGAAAATGTAAAATTAATAGACAATAAAAAAAACCGAGGCAAAGGAGCGGCGGTGCGGCAAGGGCTTTTGTCCGCCCGGGGAGAATACCGGCTTTTTATTGACGCTGACAACGCCACCTCCATAGACCACACTGATAAAATATGGGCCTTTTTCAACGACGGCTATGATATTATTATCGGCAGCAGAAATTCGCGGGATGCCGAGGGAGCATATCAAGCGCTGCCTCAACCGGCATGGAAAAGATTCTTAGGGACTTGCGGCAATCGCGTCATCCAATCACTGGCGATTAAGGATATTTATGACACTCAATGCGGATTTAAGGCGTTTACGAAAAAAACGGTTGAAAAAATAATCCCCAAAACAACAATCAACCGCTGGGTGTTTGATGTGGAAATATTAGCAATAGCCCAATCCGCAGGATATAAGATTGCCGCCATTCCGGTGCGCTGGATAAATTCCCCGAACAGCCGCGTCGGCGTTAAAGGGTATTTTTCATCATTCTTGGAGATTATTAAAATTAAGCGGAATTTAATAACCGGAAAATACAACTCCCGCCATTAGGAGCTACCACCCAAAAAAAGCCCCCTTTATCAAGAGGGTTGGGAGGATTTGTTAATGCCCTCTTGATAAAGGGGGTTGGGGGGATTATAATTTTCAATTTTAAAATAGCTCATTAATAATTAATTATTCGCCGAGAATTTTTCTTAGGCGTAAAAATAAAAATAAAAAAATATAAGGAGAAAACAATGGGAAAGGAAAAAAAATTTAATCCACCTTCGCTGGAAATTGGCGGCAAAACATTAAAAATCCCAATTATTCAAGGAGGCATGGGTGTAGGCATCTCTTTAGACCGTTTATCGGGAGCGGTTGCCGAAGAAGGCGGTATTGGCGTTATTGCCGCCGTTTTATGCGGGCTTAACGAAAAAGGGTTTGCCAAAAATCCTTTAGGAGTAAGCTTGGAAGCCCTGGGAGAATATATCAAAAGGGCGAAAAAAAATTCCAAAGGAATAATCGGCGTTAATGTAATGATGGCGCTGACTGACGCCGATGAATACATTAAGGCGGCTATCAAGGCCGAAGCTGATTTTCTGTTTATCGGCGCCGGACTAATGCGCAATCCGCCGGAAGGAATCGGGCTTATTCCGATCGTGTCTTCGGGGAGGGCGGCGAAAATAATCCTTAAACTTTGGGAAGACAAAGGCCTCTATCCGGACGCAATAGTTGTTGAGGGCCCTAAAGCGGGAGGGCATCTCGGCTTCAAGAAAGATCAAATCTTCAAATCAGAATTTTCTCTTGAAATTCTTTTAGATGATGTTTTAAGAGAAATAAAATCATTTGAACAAAAAGCGGGAAGAAAAATTCCCGTAATAGCCGCCGGAGGCATCTACACCGGCGAGGATATTTTCCGAATTATGGAATTAGGGGCGTCAGGCGCGCAAATAGGCACGCGCTTCGCGGCGACGCAGGAATGCGACGCGAACATACGCTTTAAAAAAATGCTTATAAACGCGGAAGAAAATGACATAACAATCGTTGACAGTCCCGCCGGACTTCCCGGGCGGGCGTTAAAGAATAATTTTTTAGAAAATGTAAAAACCGGTAACCGCAGACCGGTTAAATGTTTGGCGAAATGTCTCCGGACATGTAAACATCCGGATACGCCTTATTGTATTTTTATAGCGCTTATCAATGCTCAGCGGGGCAATGTTAACAACGGTCTCATCTTCTGCGGATCCAATGTCGGCAGAGTTAAAAAAATTATTCCCGTTAAAGAGCTTATTAAAGAGCTTATTGGCGGATATATCGTCGCCGCAAAATAAATAAACCGGCTGCCTGAACAAATCAGGCAGCTATTTTTTTATGGACTACCTCTGTATATTTTTTGTTTTTTAAAATTTGTGATATAATAATCGCAGATAAAATATGAGTAAAGAAAAACAAGACAATTTAATGGAAAAAATAGTTTCGTTGTGCAAGAGGCGGGGCTTTGTGTTTCCTTCGTCTGAAATTTACGGCGGCTTCGCGGCCGTGTATGATTACGGGACATACGGGGTGGAGCTTGCTAATAATATAAAGGCGGCATGGTGGCGCGCGATGGTTCAAGAAAATGAAAATATAATAGGAATTGATTCCAGTATTTTTATGCATCCGAAAGTTTGGGAAGCGTCCGGACATGTCGGCGGTTTTTCCGATCCTCTTTCCGAATGCCGAAATTGCCATACAAGAAGCCGAGTTGACCACATTCTTGAAGATGCTGGTATTTTTGCCGACGAAAAAATGAGCGAGGAAAAAATAAATAAGCTCATGGAAAGCAATAAGGGCAAAATAAAATGCCCTAAGTGCGGGAAAAGCGATTTTGCTCCGGCAAAAAGTTTTAATCTTTTAGTTAAATCAAATCTTGGCAATTTTACCGGAGATTGGGATAAATCGCCGGTATACCTTCGCGGGGAAACTTGCCAAGGCATTTATATAAATTTTAAAAATGTTTTGGATTCCACCAGAGCGCGAATTCCGTTCGGAATAGCGCAGATCGGAAAAGCGTTCAGGAACGAAATTACGGCGCGCCAGTTTATTTTCAGGAAACGCGAGTTTGAGCAAATGGAAATGCAGATGTTCGTCCATCCCGACAGTGAAATGAAAGCGTATGAAAAATGGAAAGAAAGGCGATGGGATTATTATATTGATTTGGGCATTGCCGAAAAAAACTTAAAATGGCATAAACACGAAAATCTGGTTTTTTACGCGAAAGCCGCGTGGGATATTGAATATAATTTTCCGTTCGGCTTTAAAGAGCTTGAAGGAATTCACTCTCGCGGAGATTATGACCTTGCTCAGCACGCAAAATGTTCGGGAGAGGATTTAAGCTATCGCGATCCCGTGACCGGGGAGAAATATATTCCGCATGTCGTGGAAACTTCCGTCGGCGTTGACCGCACATTTCTGGCGGTGCTTACCGAGGCGTATACCGAGGAAAAAGTTGGCGGGGAAACCAGAATAATTTTAAAATTTCCAAAAAAATTATCACCGATTAAAGCCGCGATTTTTCCACTTTTAAAAAATAAGCCGGAATTGGTTAAAAAGGCGAGAGATATTTATGATAATTTAAAATTGCGGTTTATGTGCGAGTTTGACGACAACGGCAACATTGGAAAAAGATATAGGAGGCAGGACGAAATAGGAACGCCGTATTGCGTTACGGTTGATTTTGACAGCTTGGAGAATGAAGACGCGACTATTAGAGACAGGGACACAATGAAACAAGAAAGGGTAAAAATAAATGAATTGGAAAAATATTTATCGGACGCCGTTGGTTAAACAATTATCGCATTTTCCGCAAGGCCTGGCTTCGCTATCTTTAAAGTAATCAAGAATATATTTTTGCCGGCAGCCGAAATTATAAATATAATTTTCCATCATATCCAACTTATCGTAAGCTCTTTTTAATTTTTCACGCATAGCGGAAAAATCAATATTAACTTCGTTTTTATCCATTCTTTTTAATATTTTAATCTCCGTTCCTTTGAACGGCGGGCGGTATTCAATATATCCGTCATTTGATAATTTTCTTATTAAGCGCGTCAATGATTCTTTTTTCACTTCAAGTATGCCGGCGACCTCTTCAAAATTAACATCCCAGCCGTTTAATAAATCGCTTTTAAATTTATTGTATAATTTTTCCAAAATTTCCCGCTGCGTTTTCGCGCGCCGCCCTATGGAATTCATAATAGCATCAAAATCGTTCGTGAATTTAAGATAGGCGTTTCCGCTTTTTTCTCGCGAGCGGACGATACACCCTTCCCGCTCTAAAATTTTTATGGCTGTGCCAACCGCCATCTCCGGCGTATTTTCCGACAGCATCCCTTTTAATTCCGAATAAGTTATTAAAACCGTATCAGAGCCGTAATTTACCAAAGTTTCGTAAATTTCCAAAACAGTGTCAGGCGGCGGATTATCTCCTTTAATAAAAAATTCACGCAAATACCGATCGCGCGGACTGTAAAGGAGCAGGCAAAAACTCGGTTTGCCGTCGCGTCCGGCTCGGCCGGATTCTTGGTAATACGCTTCAATCGTGCCGGGCATATCATAATGGATTACAAACCTGATGTCCTGCTTATCAATGCCCAGGCCGAAAGCGTTGGTAGCGACTATAACTTTCGCTTTACCGCTCATAAAATTATCCTGCGCCCATTTACGGTCGGCGGAATCCATTCCGGCATGATAAGATACCGCCTCAATATCATTTTCAAGCAAAATCTGCAGAAGTTCGTCAACCCGCGCTCTGGTGCCGACATAAATAATACCGGATTCTTCGGGAACGCTGGAAATAGCGTCAAGCGCGAATTGCGGCTTGCGCGCGTCAGTGGCTTTGATCGCGCCGAACTGTAAATTGGGCCGAGCAAAACCGGTGATTATCACTTTTGGATTTTTTAAATTC
>QIIF01000044.1 GCA_003231075.1 Candidatus Falkowiibacteriota bacterium
GGGAATGACAAAAGGGAGCGGCGGACGCTTTTAGGATTATGCGGGAGTTGGGATTGGGGATCACTAATGATGATATTAGGAAAATTGGGGTTGGGGAGATATTTTAATTCTACCGGCCTTTAGGCCAGGGTTCGGGCGGCTTTAGCCGCGTAGCGTGGCGGTATGCGGCTAAAGCCGCCAGAACCATGAGCTGAAGCTCGGTAGAAGGAAAGTGGAAAGTGTTTGGGCGGACAATTATTTTGGCTTGTTTTCCGCATAAATTGTGCTATAATGTTGGCATAAGTAAAAAATGTTATTAATATGTACTAATATTACAAATGTTGTTTAAATTTATGCGTAAATACATATATAGTTTAGCTAATTTAATTAGAAAAGTTGGGTTTGATTTAAATGAAAAAAATGACAGACGCGTGATTGAAATGCAAAAAGAAATTTCTAAAATTGGTAAAATTGAATTTAAAATTGAGCAGTATCCTGATGGCTCATGGGTTGCGGAATCAGTAAATATTGACGGCATTATCACCGGAGGAAAAACCACTAAAAATATGTCAGCCACTATAAAAGACGCGGTTTTCACTTATTTTGAAATACCGCCTTATCTTTGCGTTGACACTTTGCTTAAGGGTGATAATGAGCCCGTTATATTAACTCAAAGAATGTATGCCTAACCGAAGTTTTTCAGATATTACGCAATCTCAATGGGAAAGAGCTTGTTTTAAATTGGGTTTAAATGTGGACAAGAAATCAGGCAAAGGAAGCCATATCCTCGTGAAACATCCAAGCACAAATCATAAATACACAATCCAGAAAAATCTGCATAAGTTTATAAATATAAAAATATTTAAAAAAATGCTTGAATGAGGTTTTGATGAAGAGAGTATTTGGGAGGCGTTAAATTAAAATGAAACATTAAAAATTATTTAAACTCAAAATTCCCAAGCAGATTATCGGGGAAGATATTATTGGATGTGGAGCAAAACGGCGAGGCGTATTATGTTAATCCGGATGATTTAAAGGGGTATTATCTTAACCGCCCGGCGGACGCTTTCAGGATTATGCGGGAGCTGGGATTGGGAATTACTAATAATAAGTTATTCGCTTCGCGAACCCGCCCCTACAAAAGCGGGACATGCGAATTATTAATATTGAAATTTATTTGATTTAAACTGAATTTTTTATTTTCAAAAATATTCAAATTCCTTAACGGTAAATTATTTAAAATAATGGAGAAAAAAGACGGTAAAAATAAAAAAAAGCGCGCGAAATGGCTGTGGATAACGGCCATTTTTGCGTTGGCTGTTTTCGCCGCGGTTTTAGTGTACGCGGTTTTAAGTTATAGATCAGTCATTTACGGAGAAGTGAATATTGTACCGAATAATAAAATTGACAAACAGACGGTAAAAAAAGAATGTTCCGATTGCGTACGCAGGTATATTGACGGAGTTTATGTAAAGCCGGGTGAAGAAAATCCGTATCCGTCAGCCGTGATTATAGAAAATCATCCGGACGCGCGCCCGCAATTCGGATTGGCGCAAGCCAATTTGGTTTACGAGGCCGAAGCGGAGGGCGGCATTACCAGATTTTTGGCGATTTTTGCCGGCGGCCAAAATTTGAAAAAAATAGGCCCCGTAAGGAGCGCCCGCCCGTATTTTGTCGGCTGGGCGCGCGGATTGTCGGCTCTTTTCGCGCATAGCGGCGGCAGTCCGGAAGCGCTGGCGCAAATCGCCCAAGAAAACATCTTTGATCTTAATGAATTTTATAACGAAAAGTATTTTTGGCGCGATAAATCAAAAAACGCCCCGCATAATCTTTTTACTTCAAGCGAAAAATTAGATAAATATCTTGAATTAAAAAATAAAAAACAAGGAACATTTTTAAGCTGGCGGTTTAAAGATGACGAGAATCGCGAGGGACTAAGTTCCGAAGCTTCGGAACTTAGTCCCGTCGGCGGCATAGCGATTAATTTTAAATCGCCCGAATTCGCGGTGAAATGGAAGTATGACGCGCGAAACAACGATTATGTCCGTTATATGGGCGGTCAAGCCCATATAGACGCGAGCGGCAAAGATATCAGGGCGAAAAATATTGCCATAATGTATGTGAAAGCGCGGGTTATTGATGAGAAATTAAGATTAAAAATGGAATACATCGGAACAGGAAAGGCTTTTATTTGCCTTGACGGCAAATGCGAAGAAGGGGAGTGGCGTAAAAAAACAGACGCTAGCCGTATTCGTTTTTATAAAAAAAATGGAAAAGAATTTATATTTAACGCCGGTATAACATGGATAGAAGCGGTTCGTCCGGAAATTAATGTGATTATCACGCCGTTCAGTCCGCAGTAGAAGCAATTTATAGGTATGTTTGATGTATTGACTTTTTCAGCGATTTTTATATAATATAGTTGGCTGTGCATAACATTAGCCCAAGAACAAGTCTCTTGCTTGTTTTTTGTTTTTTTATGCAAAACAAGAAATCTTTTAAAAAAATGGCGTATGCTTACGCGGCATACGGCGGAGCATCGGTTTTTGGCCCGATGTTTATTTTGGGCGGCATAGGATATATTATTGACAGATTTTTAGGAACGAGATTTTTTGTGTTTGCCGGAATAACGGCGGCGTTTATAGTGACGAATATTTTAATATACGGGAAAACGAAAAAGTTGTCAGAGATGATGAGTAAGGCGAGCAAGGCGGAAAAAGAGCAAAAAGAACAAGAAAATCAAGAGAAGCGGGACTAATATTAATAAAGCCATAATGCCGAAATTTTAATGTCAAATCAAGTTCAAATGATAATTTGAGCTTTGGATTTTTAAACTTTACATTTGAAATATGAAATTAAACATATCGTTATCACCGGAAGTGCTTTTTAATATAGGTTGGTTTCCTGTAACTAATTCCTTTATATGGACATTAGTCCTAAGCTTGTTTTTAATAGTAACGACTATTGTTATCGGTAAAAAATTAAAAATGATTCCCGGCGGCACGCAGAATTTTGTGGAATTAATTATAGAAGAATCTTATTCTTTCGTTAAATCCATAATTGGAACGGATGAAAAAGCAAAAAAAGTTTTTCCTCTTGTGTTTACAATGTTTTTATTGATATTATTGGCGAATTTAGCCACTTTTATCCCCGGGCAAGCCGCTATTTCAATTGCGAAAGAGAATGGTCCGGTGCCTCTTTTTAGGGCGGTAATGGCTGATTACGGATTGGTTTTTGTTTTAACGATAATAACGGTTGTGTTAACCCAGATTATAGCTATAATAGTAAGCGGACCATTCGGCTATATCGGCAGATTTATAAATTTAAGCGGAATAAAAGCATTTTTTAAGGAAGCTATTCATGGGAAATTTAAATTCGGAGTATTGGCGCAAGGTTTTTTGGATTTATTTTTGGGTATTATGGATATAGTGGGAGAGATCGCTAAAATAATTTCTTTGTCGTTCCGTTTGTTTGGAAATATTTTTGCCGGCGAAGTATTGGGGGGAGTAATGCTTTTTTTAGCTCCGTTTTTTACGCCATTGCCTTTTATGTTTTTGGGCATTATAACCGCGATTGTGCAGGCGTTTGTTTTTGCCGTATTAACGCTTATATTTATAACAATGGCGATAGAAACCGGAGAAAAACAGGAGGGCGCGGCATAGCGCTTTATAGTTTTTGAAGCATAGTTTTGTATTTTAAACATTATCATTGCTTCATTGTTTTATTACCTCATTGCCGGCCGTAAATCAAGCAATGGAATAATGAAGCAATGGAACAATAATAAATTAAATAAACTTGTTTGTTGATTTTAATGTTATTGATATTTAATGTATTAATATCAGCAGACAGTAATAATCAGTATGGAAGTAGAAAGCGCAAAAGTATTAGCGGCGGGCTTAGCGGTAGGGCTAGGCGCTATCGGACCGGCGTTGGGTGAAGGCATTATCGCCGGCAGGGCGTTGGAAGCCATCGGCCGAAATCCCGAGGCAAGTCCGAAAATTATGCCTTTTATGTTCGCCACTATGGCTATTGCCGAATCAACGGCTATTTACGCGTTGGTTGTGGCTTTACTTATTCTTTTTGTTGTTTAAAAGCAGAGTATATCCGGCTTTCGCGAAAAAGATTGGTGATAGCCCGATAAATAAGGCCGGATTTCTTTGTTTTTAAAATCTACGAATTACGAATATATTACGAATTTACGAATATGATTAAATTCTAATCAATTGTAACTAATTCGTAGTTCGTAGAGGTTTTAACACTATGGGATTATTTAGAGCATTGGGATTAGATGTAAAAATATTAATCGCGCAATTTATAAATTTTGCGATTCTTTTATTTGTTTTGTACAAATTCGGCTATAAACCGGTATTCGCGCTATTGGAAGACAGAAAAAAGAAAATAGAAAAAGGTGTTCACGATGCTGAGAAATCGGGAGAAAAATTAAAAGAAATTGAAGAAAAAGAAAAAAAAGTTTTGGCGGCGGCGAAGAAAGAAGCGTTCGTTATTATTGAAAAAGCAAAAGAACAGGCGGAAAAAAGGCAGGGAGAAATTATTAAAAAAGCGAAAGAGGAAGTCGGCGAAATTATAAATCAGGAAAAGGCGAAAATTCAGCAAGAAAAAGCGAAAACATTAAAAGAGTTAAAGAGAGAAGTTGTCGGCTTAGTGGCTGTTTCGTTAGAAAAGATTTTAGGAGAGAAGATGGATGGCAAGAAAGACGAGGAATTGATTAAGAAAATGATAAGCAAGAAGTAATAAGACAATAACAAATAGACAATGGGTAAAAGCAAACGCGAGATCAAGTTTATATTTCCTATTGTCTGTTGTCTAAATTATGAAAATCACCCCTAAACAATACGCGAACGCGTTATACCAATCTATCAGCGGACAAAACGATAAACAAATTAAGGATGTTATTGATAATTTTATTAATGTTGTTATTGAAAATAATAATGTTTCTAAAATTAATAAAATTATTGAACAATTTGAAATTATTTGGAATAAAGAAGAAGGTGTTGTTGAGGCCGAAATTATCAGCGCGCGGAAATTGGATGATAAAATTGTTAAATTGTTAAATAGTTATATTACTGAATTGTCAGGAGCTAAGGATGTTATAGCGCAAGAACAAGTTGATAAGAATGTTTTAGGAGGAGTTATTATTAAATACGGGGATAAGGTTTTAGACGGAAGCTTGAAGATAAGAATTGATAATTTAAAAAATGAATTAGCTAAATAATTAAAAATGCAAAAATCAAAATGCAAAATAACAGTTTAAAATTTAAAATGATTTTTTAATTTTACATTGTAATTTTGATTTTTGATTTTTAAATTTTGATTTATATTTATGTCTACTACAAAAGATTTTATTGTTGAGCAATTAAAACAAAAAATTTCAGATTTTAAATCTGAAGCAAAAGAACAAACAGTCGGCAAGGTAACCGAGGTCGGAGACGGCATTGCCAAAATTTCAGGCCTGTCCGATGTGATGATGTCGGAGATGTTGGAATTCACGAATTCAGGCAATGATAAAATCCAAAATTCGGTCTATGGAGTGGCGTTAAATTTAGAGGAAGATAGCGTAGGAGCGGTTGTTTTAGGCGATTTTTCAGGAATAAAAGAGGGTGATGAAGTAAGGAGCTTAAACAGGATTTTGGAAGTGCCGGTCGGGGAGGGTGTTATCGGCAGAGTTGTTAATCCGTTAGGACAGGAAATTGACGGGAAAGGATCTATTGAGTCCGAAAAAAATTATCCGATAGAAAAAATCGCGATGGGAGTTATTACTCGTGAACCGGTGACTGAGCCGGTGCAAACAGGAGTGAAGGCCATTGACGCTATGATTCCGATTGGAAGAGGCCAGAGAGAATTAATCATCGGAGACAGGCAGATTGGTAAAACGGCAATTGCCATTGATACGATAATCAACCAAAAGGGCCAGAATATGAAATGTATTTATGTGGCAATCGGGCAGAAAGAATCAAAAATCGCCGGCATTGTGAAAAAATTAGAAGATGCCGGCGCTATGGAATATACCACGGTTGTCTTGGCGGGAGCGTCCGACCCCGCGTCGCTTTTGTATATAGCGCCGTATGCCGGAAGCGCGATGGCTGAATATTTTTTGGACAAAGGAGAAGATGTTTTGATTATTTACGATGATTTGACAAAGCACGCGACAGCATATAGGGAAATTTCGCTTTTATTGAAAAGGCCGCCGGGACGCGAGGCATACCCCGGAGATGTCTTTTATCTGCATTCCCGCCTTTTAGAAAGAGCTTGCAAGCTGAATAAAGAATACGGCGGCGGCTCCATTACCGCTTTGCCGATAATTGAAACCCAGGCCGGAGATGTGGCGGCGTATATCCCGACAAATGTCATTTCCATTACGGACGGGCAGATTTATTTAGAGCCGGATTTATTCTACCAAGGAAACCGCCCGGCAGTTAACGCCGGACTTTCCGTGTCGCGCGTCGGCAGCGCCGCTCAGATTAAAGCGATGAAAAAAGTTGCCGGCAAACTAAGATTGGAAGCGGCTCAATACAGAGAGTTGGCGGCTTTCGCGCAATTCGGTTCCGATTTGGACGCCGAAACAAAAGCCAAACTTGAAAGAGGAAAGAGATTGGTTGAAATTTTCAAGCAAGATCAGTTTAACCCTTTATCGGTTGAGAAGCAGGTGTCAATATTTTTTGCCGCGACTCAAGGGCTTTTGGATAATGTTCCGGTAGAAAAAATAATTGAATTTGAAAGCGGAATGTATACATATCTTGAAGATAACGGCGGCGGAGTATTGGGTGAAATAGCGGAAAAAGAAGAATTAACTGACGACATTACGGAAAAACTTACGACAAAGATTAACGACTATAAAGATACGGTTGATTATTTAATTAAAGAATAAGTATAGATTCTACCGGCCTTCAGGCCAGGGTTCGGGCGGCTTTAGCCGCGTACAGTACGATACGCGGCTAAAGCCGCACGAACCCTGAGCTAAAGCTCGGTAGAAATTGTGCGGTATGGCGAATACCAAGGAAATACAAAGCAGAATAAAATCGGTTAAAAGCACTCAGAAGGTGACTAAGGCAATGGAAATGGTCGCGGCTTCAAAAATGCGTAAAGCGATTGAAGCAGTGCTCAAAACCAGGACTTACGCCAATTTAAGCTGGGGGACGGTTTTAAATTTATCAAATGCCGTTAATAATAACGGTCAATTACATCCTTTGCTCGCTAAAAAAGAAAAAATTGAAAAAGTCGGGATAGTTTTAATATCGTCAAACAGGGGATTATGCGGAGGATATAATATGAATGTTATTAACAAAGCCCATAAATCCATCCAAAAACATCATCGCGGAGAAAAGGGTATGGAAAAGAAAGCGGAATTTATTTTATTAGGAAAGAAAGGAGCGGGAATTAACAGTTATTTTAATTATAATATTGTCGCTGAATTTCCCAAGCTTGACGCGGTAAATGAAGTAAAAGAGGTTATACCGGTCGCTAAGATGGTTATTGAAGATTACTTATCCGGAAAATATGATAAAGTTATGGTTGTTTTTACGGATTTTATAAGCGTGTCAAAACAAAAACCAAGAGTGAAACAACTTTTACCCGTTGATATTGAGGTTGAAAAAGAAGAATTGGGAATTGTGGGCGGAGATACGAGAATCGGTGTTGATAAAAGCTTGGTAGAAGAAAAACAAGATAAATACTTAACCGGAACGGAATTGGATAATTACAAATATGATTACATATTTGAACCGAGCGCGGAAGAAGTTTTAGACGAAATGATTCCGCGGTTGATTGAGATTCAGCTTTATCAGGCATTGCTTGAATCAAACGCTTCAGAGCATAGCGCCAGAATGCAGGCAATGCACAAAGCAAACGACGCGGCAAAAGATTTGGTTGACGAACTTACGCTTTATTTCAACAAAACAAGACAAGCAAGCATCACGGCGGAGATAGCGGAAATATCGGCCGGAGCGAACGCGTTGCAATAACTCCATCCACCCCGGATTTTTAAAATAT
>QIIF01000128.1 GCA_003231075.1 Candidatus Falkowiibacteriota bacterium
TATTATGTGGAGTATAAAAATATTTCTTTAATTTTAGCAAAAAATATATTTTACGGCAATCCTGTTTAAATGATTTTAGCTTTCTTAAGTATAATACGCCTAACTATAAAAAAAATAAGAATTAAACCGGCAAAAACTCCTATAAATACACTTCCTCTCTTAATCCATAAAATAATAGTATCCGCCATTTCTCCAAAAAAATATCCAACTAATAAAAAAACAGCTGCCCACGCAAAACCGCTAAAAACATTCCATAAAATAAATCTTTTTTTATCCATTCTAACCATCCCCGCGACAAAAGGAATAACCGGCCGTATAGGGCCGATAAATCTGCCTAAAAAAACGCTCCGCCCTCCGTATTTATTAAAAAACATTTTTCCTCTGTTTAAATATTTTGATTTGAATATTCTGCTGTTTTCTCCGAAAATTTCTTTTACATACCGTCCCAAATAATAACTGAATACATCGCCCATAATCGCGCCGACAGCGGCGAATATAAACACATCTCCCAAATCAAAAAATCCCTTTGACGATACAAAACCCACTAAAATGATAAAGGTAGTGCCGGGAATGGCGATACCGACAAACGCCAGAGATTCTATGAGAGATATAAACAAAATTATCCAATACCCCCAAAAACTGAAATGTTCAATCACCGGCAATAAAGAATTTAAATAATCCATATTTATTTTTTCATTCGCCGCGGCATAATCTCCCGTTAGGGGATTATGCCGGTTAGCGCGCTTAACATGGTTATCGGATAAGCCGCGTTGCCGGATGGAACCGGCAAAATCCTCGCGGAGAAATTCTGCCGCGGCAAAATTATTTAGAGGCTGCCCATATCCGGCGGCAGCCCCTAAAAAAATGCGGAAGGGAGAAGATTCCCCCTGCGCTTCGCTACGGGGGTAAACTTCTCATCCTCTTTTTTATGCGGAAGGGAGAGGATTCGAACCTCCGAGACCCGTGAAGGCCTACCGCCTTTCCAAGGCGGCGCACTCGGCCACTATGCGACCCTTCCAAATAAATTTCTACCGACCTTTAGCTCGGTAGAAGGAAATTATTATTTATTGCTTTTCTCTAAATGCTTTAAAATTATATTCTTCATTCCTGTTCGCTTGTATCCTTGGCTATCCGTAAAATTTTCAAAAGGATAAGCGCCGGGCAATGGCTGGCCGTTAACATAACTTTGAGGCGCGCCGAGTATTCCGGCATTTTCCCCTTCCGACATTTGCGCTTCAATTTTATCTTTATACTTTTCTTCATCCAAGCATTTATTGAACCGCTCTCCTTCTAAGCCGATATCAACCGCGTCTTTTTTAAATTGATCCGCGTTGAATGTTTTTTCAGCGTTATCGGCGTATAATTTATCGTGCATCTCCCAAAATTTTCCTTGCTCAGCCGCGCATTCGGAAGCGATAGCCGCTTCCATAGAATAAGGATTAATGCCTGTTAAAGGAAAATTCCGAAAAGCAACCACCACTTTATCGCCGAATTTTTTTACTACTTGTTTTACAGTATCGCTGAAATCGGCGCAGAACGGGCATTCAAAATCGCTGTAAACGATAAATTGGACAGGAGCGTCTAATCGTCCCAATATATGGTCTTCCGCGCTGATTGGCTTTATTATTCCCTCTTCTTGCTCTTTCGCGCCATTAATCGCTTCTTTATTCGCGTTTATTATCCCTTGTTCTTTAGTTTCTTTTCCCAAGTCCGATTTTTTCACGTTTTTATCGCTGCCGCCGCGAAAAGAAAAAATAAGCGCGATAAATAATCCAACCGCTATAATCGCTATTATGATAATCACCATATTGGTTATGGATTTTTTTTTCTTAGACATATTTTAAAATTACGAAATACCTCCTTTTTTGTCATCTTGAACGGAGCGAAGCGAAGTGAAAGATCTATAATACGCGAATATCGCAATTATCATGTATTACAAATCCTTCCCCGCCGGCTGGCGGGTCAGGATGACAAAACGAAGAACATTTCGTAATTTAAGGTAATTTATAAATAACACTTATAATAAAGGTTTATCCTTGTTCCATTCCGTCGCATTCTCATAACTTCCGCCCACTCTAAATAATATCGCTTCATCAAATCTTCCGCCGATTAACTGCATTCCCACCGGCAAATCATTATCAAATCCGCACGGAATTGATATGGCCGGCAAGCCGGCAAGAGACGGTCCTGACATAAAAATATCTTCCAAATACATTTTTAACGGGTCATCTGATTGCTCGCCGATCTTGAACGCCGGATGCGGCGAAGACGGCGTTAGCAAACAATCAACTTTCTTTAACGCTTCATCCATTTCTTCTTTTATTTTTGTTCTTACTTTTTGCGCTTGCAGATAATAAGCGTCGTAATAACCGGCGGAAAGAGCGTAAGTTCCAAGCATTATTCTGCGTTTTACCTCCGGCCCGAAACCCTTGCCCCGGCTCTTGGCGTACACATCGTAGAGACGAGGCGCTGCCTCGCCTCTACGGGATAATCCATATTTAATGCCGTCAAATCTCGCTAAATTAGAACTTATTTCCGAAGGAGTGATGATATAATAAACAGGAATGGCGTATTTGGTGTGCGGCAAGCTCACTTCCGTAAATTCCGCTCCCAGTTCTTTTAATTTTTCAATGGCGTTATCTATCGCCTCTCTGGTTCCTTTTTCAATGCCGTCAATGAAATATTCCTTGGGCAAACCGATTTTAATGCCTTTTAACGTTGGTTGCGGAGCTCCTGCTCCGTGACATTCCTCCCGTTGTTCACTGTAGGAATCCGAGAGAGCCGGAGCTCCGTCGGCAACAGTTGTCGTAGAATCATTTTTATCTTTACCGGCAATAACAGATAAGACTAAACCTGTATCCTCCGCCGTCTTGGCGATAACGCCGGGAACATCGGTTGAAGAAGTCATCGCAATCAATCCGAAACGGGACGCGCGCCCATAGGTCGGTTTCAGTCCGGCAACACCGCAAAATGAAGCCGGCTGCCTTATTGATCCGCCGGTATCCGTGCCCAGAGCGAAAATACACATATCCGCCGCCACTCCGGCGGCGGAACCGCCCGACGATCCTCCCGGCACTCTTTTTAAATCCCATGGATTATAAGTCGGCCCGAACGCGCTATTTTCCGTTGAAGCGCCATGGGCGAATTCATCCAAATTGGTTTTACCCAAAAGCACGGCGCCGGCCGCTTTTAACTTTTTAATAACAGTGGCGTCATAAGGCGCGATATATCCTTTTAAAATCTTTGAAGCCGCGTTCGTTTCAATCCCCTTGGTCATTATATTCATCTTGCATAAATAAGGAATTCCCAGTAGGGGCAATCCATGAATTGCTCCTACATTTTTACGACGTTCATCCGCTTTTTTCGCCTCTGCCAGCGCCTCTTCGGCGCAAACAGCCAAACACGCCTTAATCTTGCCGTCAACTTCCTTTATCCGCGCTAAACACGCCTCGGTCAACTCAACCGAAGTAATCTCGCCTTTGTCCAATTTTTCAGACGCCTCTTTAATTGTTAATCTGTTTAATTCCATAGCTTTCAACTTGATAAACTAAAATCCCCCCAACCCTCTTTATCAAGGGGGTATTATTAAACTTTCTACTTGATAAACTTTTAACTTAACACTCTTTTCACCTTAACCTGCCCGTCCTCTGTATCCGGCGCTTGATCCAGCGCCGCCATTCTTTCCACGCCGTCCCATTCTTCAACCGCGTCTTCCCGAAAAATATTTTCCAAACCAGTCACTTGCGCCGTCGGCTCTACACCGTCAACATCCGCTTCCCGCAATTGATCCACATAACTCAAAACATCCGACAGCTGGCTGCCGTATTTCTTTAACTCCGCTTCACTCAACTCTAATCGGGCAAGTTTGGCGATATGCTTAATTTGGTCCTCTGATAAAACCATAAAATTTACATTCTACCGAGCTTTAAGCTCATGGTTCGGGCGGCTTTAGCCGCGTACCGCAACGCCATGAGGTTAAAGCAAAGGATGAGATAGGGAAAATTTTAGTCTCGTAATTTCTTTACTATTAAATTATAGAATATTATAGTTTAATAGTCAAAAAAGCGGACAGAATACGCGCCGTAAAAAGCGGCTCGTTACGCGGTTCGGCGGCTAAGTTCGCGTACGGGCTGCCCGCGCTCCGCTCCGGCATCCCGTCCGCTTAATTAAAAGGAACCGAACCGGATTAGATTTTTTTTATAAGATCTTCTCCGACTCGGCTCCCTTTTCTATTGGCAATTTAATTCCGGTTATTTTTCTTTATTTTTTTCGGCATCGGACTTATCTTTTTTGCCATCAACTTCTTTTTTCTCACCACCTTTATCGTCTTTACTTTCTTGCTTGTCCTCCGAAGCTTTAGTGTAGGAGGGCTTTTTTGTTTTCTTATTTTTTAGCCCATCATCTTTTTCTTTTGCCGGTTTTTTATCATCATCTTCTTCTTCTTTTTTACTATCATTTTTTTCATCCTTATCAACGCCTTTCTCTAATTTTTTGTCGTCTGTTTTTTTACCTTTAGCCTCCAGCCCCAATCTATGCGCTTTCGGCTCTACGGAAGCGATAATAAATTCTTTTTCATCGTTAATTTGAAATAAATCGTATATTTTTTGCCCCGAAGCCAAATTAAGCTGGCTGATATGCGCCAATCCGTGAATATCATCATCAAGTTTAACAAATAATCCGAACGGATTAATTTTAATAATTACGCCATTGACAATTTGTCCTATTTTATATTTCTTAGCCGCGTTTTCCCATGGATCTTTAAGTAATTTTTTAGCGCTTAAAAATATCTTTGGCCCGTTAATATCAATTATTTCCGCGTTAATTTTATCGCCAACCTTGAATAAATCCGCCGGATTGTCAATTCTCTGCCAAGCCAATTCAGAAATATGAATAAGGCCTTCTATATTATCGCCAAAATTTATAAAGACGCCAAAATCGGCAATAGCTGAAATAGTCCCTTCTACCGTAGAACCGATTTTATATTCATCCATTACTGATTTTCGTTTCTCGCTCCAAACATCCTTTTCACTGAAAATAATTTTATCTTCCCTTCCTTCCTCGCTTAAACTAGCGACCATCACTTCCACTTCTTGTCCTATGAAAGATTTTAATTTTTCCAAGATTTTACCCTTATCTCCTCCTGAAACTCTGGGATATTTTTCCGGAGACAATTGTGAAACAGGCAAAAAACCGCTGAGTTGCCCAAGATTAGCCACTAAACCGCCACGATTAGCTCCGGTTATTTTAACCTTTACCTGTTTCTTGTTTTTATGGGAATCTTTCAAGGTTTCCCACGCTTTTTCCTGTCCAGCGTATTTAAACTACAATTCTAATTCACCGTTCTCATTTTCCTCTTCCACTACTGTCGCTTCCACTTCATCTCCCGGCTGTAAACTTGAATATTCATCCGATTCTTCATAAAGCTCTTGTCCGCGCACAATACCGGTTAATATGCCGTCAATATCCAACCTAACCTCCGCCCTGGAAGCGGATAATACAACGCCTTTTACGGTGTCTCCGGCTTTGGGGGCGTGAAAGACATCTTTATCCAATAAATCAGCAAAATTTTGATCTTCACCTGCTTTATTATCTTCTTTAGTCATAATATAATGCTAATACTGCGAATTATATGCTAATATTTATATATAATAAGCAATAAAAAAAGAGTTATTAACCTCCCGTGGTATTCAGAAAGTTCCTTGGCCACCTTCAAGGGCTGCCGCCAAACCAAGGGATTTATTATAGGTGTGGTATTTACCCCGCGAAACGCGGGATTTGTCATATTATTAATTATACACAAATTTAAAAGAAATTACAAACCGGTACGCCATTCCCCCGCTATTAGGCATTCGCCCTTACCGCGCCGTTGAAATTTTTTATGTTTCAACTTTAATTACACTACTTGCTTAATCTATATTTTCTTCTTAAAATCATAGCAAATCCGTATGAACTGAATATTATACCGACAATTAAGGCAAATTCTTTTACGCTAAATCCTGTTTCCGCCAATTCCGTCCCTAAAACTTCTATTTCTTTTACTTCCAGATTGGCGGATGCCTTAACAGGATCATAATTAGACGCTCTGGCTATAGCTGTATTGGTATAAACTCCGGCAGCCACATCATCACCGACAGTTACCTCGTATTTAAATATTCTATTATCACCCGGATCAATATCGCCGACATCAATGGTCCGTGTTATTGTTCCATCCGCGGAAAAAGTAAATCCCGGCGGCAAAGTATCATCCAAAGTAACATCAAAAGCGGTTAAATTACCTTTATTCCCTATAATTACCGTATATTCAGCTTCATCTCCCGGATTGACAAATTTCATATTCACTGTTTTGCTAATCGTTAAAATCGGATCTCCTTCTTCCCCCAAAACTATCGGCGGTTCCGGCTTGCCGGTAATAATAACTGTTCCTCCGCCCCATACGCAATTTACCGTACAGCCGCTTTCACCGTCGCATTCTTCGTTGCCGTTAACTATGCCATCGCCGCAATAAGGAGTATTTTCCACCAAACAATCACTTGAACAAGTTTGATGATTTCCTACTCCGGCGCTGCCGTCGCATTGTTCCGTTTCTTGATTAACAATTCCGTCTCCGCAATACGGCAACTTTTCATAATTATTTAAAAAATTTATCGTGGTAGTCGCCTCGCCCTTTCCCAGATTAAAATAATAGAAAGTTTGATTTTCCGGATATGTCTGCGTCCAATCTATTTGGTCCGCTTCGCTAACGCCGTAATCGCCCACTCTTAACATATCAAATGAATAAAACCCATCCATATCAGTCGTGGTAGTGGCTATTACCGAACAAGAACCGGTATCAACATTATCAGCATCAAGGTTAATACTGCTTTTTGACACAAAACTTGAAGCTCCCGGAATTAATGGAGCGTAAGGGCAGCCGACTAATTGTATTTTCCAATCAGGCAAACCGCTTTCATCCGCGTCAATTTTGCCGTTATTATTGGCATCATTATATTTACGCCCGGAAATTGAACTATACTGAGTATTATAGAAATTAACTGTTTTTGTTTGGTTATATTCTATATTAACGGTGGTGGAGCCGGTTTCCGGTTCAATAGCATACCAGCCGTTTCCTAAGATTTCAGAAATGCCATAACTCCCCGTTTCCAGCTTGATTGTTTTCGTGCATCCATATTCTCCTTCTTCCGCGTCTTCTTGTTGTTGAGTTAATGTGCTGTATGATGATGTGGCTATTCCCGAATCAAGAATGAATTCCCATCCGCCTACCGGCGATTGATCTTCGGTGGTACCCAAAACGCCGTCATCATCAACATATTTGCATATTTTTAAATAACCGTATTCCGGACCGCCATAAGGCAATTCGCATTGGTTATTACAACCGTCGCCATTATCGCTATTCCCGTCATCGCACTGTTCACCCTCATCCACAACCCCGTTGCCGCATTCCGGCAAATAATTGATAAAATCATTATCAATAGAACTGGTTGCCGTTGATGTTAAGGTAATGGGATTCGGTTCGGCAAACTGTATCCAGCCGGATTTCATTTCTTCGGTCAAAGTATAGTTGCCAAGCGGCAAATTGTTAAATTCATAATAACCGGCATTATTTGTTGTTGTGCTGGCTATCGCTTGTGAATTGGAATCAATAAGATTAATAACCCAATTATCCAACCCATACCAATCCGCTTCAGTGCTTGCATTACCATCCTTATCCTCATATTTATGGCCGGAAATAGAACCCAAGCGGGAATTTATGAAATCATTGTTTGGCGAACTGGTCGCGGTCGTGGTTGAAATAAAAATAGGACTATTCGGCTCTCTAATAGCTGATACCATCCCGATTCCATATCCTCGGTTAAATAATAGTTCTGATCAAGCGGTAAATCGCCGAATTTATAATAGCCGTTACTGTCGGTCGTCGTGCTGGCGATTGTTGTTGATGCAGAATCAAGAAGATTAATAGTCCAATTCGGCAGGACTATATAGTCAGTCGTGCCGGTCGCGCCGTCCAAATCTTCGTATTTATAACCGGAAATAGCGCCAAGTTCAGGCGCGCAAGCTACCGTAGTCGTGGCATACTCGTATGGACCTAAATAATCATAATTATTATTAATATCAGTATACTGATCCGCTTTAAATCTGGCGTTATTAACAATTTCTGAACCGCATTTGACATCTTTGGAAACTTGCATTGTTAAATTTACTTCTCTTAACGGACTGGTAGTGGCAATCTTGTCAAAATTCCAATTAATAGAATTAGATGTAGTGCTAACTTTACTGGGATTAATGCCATTAACCAGATTAAATTCTTTAAAAGAAATACTATCTTCGGGAAAATAATCATACAACATCACGCCACTGCCGGTACAGGTGCTATTGCCCGTATTTTCCAGCTTTAGATTATAGGTAATTTCCGCGCCCGGAGTGGTCGTGGCGGGACCTGTTTTTGTAAGTTTTAATTGGCATTTTCGCGTATAATTGGCAAAATCATTATCAAGCGAACTGGTGGCGGTTGATTTTAAAATAATCGGATCTTGCGGCGCGAAAAGCTGATTCCAACCGGTTTTCATTTCTTCAGTTAAATAATAAACTCCGAGCGGTAAATCGCTAAATTCATAATATCCGCTATTGCCGGCGGTTGTTGTGCTGGCAATCGTTGTGGACGCCGTATTAAGCAAATTTACGGTCCAGCCGGACACTCCCGTCCGATCATTGGTTGTGCTTGCCAAACCGTCGGCATCTTTATATTTATGCCCGGAAATAGAACCCAAGCGGGAATTTATGAAATCATTGTTTGGCGAACTGGTCGCGGTCGTGGTTGAAATAAAAATAGGACTATTCGGCT
>QIIF01000038.1 GCA_003231075.1 Candidatus Falkowiibacteriota bacterium
TAAAAGAAAATAAATACTAAACTAGAAGTTAGAATAAAATATAAAAATTTTGCATTTTAAACTGTCATTTTAATTTTTGATTTTTAATCTTTAATTTTTTTATGTATGCGGTTATCGCGTTTGCAAAAATATATTCTTACCAAGTGCTTTTACGACAAAAAAGGCATTGTCGGCAGGCGTGAATTTTACGATTTTTATTCCAGGGAAGAGTTGAACAGCCGCGGGAAGAGCGTGCGGATAGCGGTCCATAACAGCATAGAAAGATTGGTGGAAAAAGATTTATTAACGGCTTACGGCCATAAAACCGCCAAGAGATGGTTTATCCACAAAGCAAAAATTACCGATAGGGGCAAAAAAATAATCAGAGAATTAATTAAAAAAACGCAAGGCAAGCTGCCTATAAAACAGTAATTACAAATTCACAAATCAAAACACAAATACACAAATATTTCTTGTGATTTCAACGACCGAAAGGGAGGAGAAATCCCTTATCCGTGAAAATCGCAATGGCTTTGCCATACGCAATCTTGAAGGGGTTCCTCCTCGCGCGGCTCGTTCGGAATGACAAAGGATTTGTGAATTTGCAGTCAATTTGTAGATTTGTAATTAAGTAAAGTATATGCATCAAGAACAAACAAACAACTCTGCCAAATTCGCGTTTTTTTATATGCTTTCTTTGGCGGCGCTTATATTTATGTCGCTGTCAACCGGCATTATTATTTTTCAAATTATCAATAAAAATATTATTGACGCGCTCCGAACTTTCCGCGGAGATTATTCTTCCGAAGCAATGAAATTCGCTATTTCCGCTTTAATTATTTCCGCGCCGATTTATTATTTAACAGTGGCTCAAATCAATAAGAATTTGTTTAAAGGTTTATTGGACAAAGACTCCGGAGTCAGAAAATGGCTTACTTATTTTATTTTGTTTGTTTCTTCGGTGGTAATGCTCGGCTGGTTGGTTTCCGTGATTTACAGTTTTTTGGACGGCGAATTGACTGTTAAGTTTATCTTAAAGGCGGCAACCGCGCTTATTATAGCCGCCGTTGTTTTTACTTATTATTTATACGATATAAAGAGGGGGAATGCCGCCGGCGTTAAAGATAAAATAATCAAAATTTATTTTTACGGCTCTTTGATTATTGTTATCGCCGCTTTGGTTTCCGCGTTCGTGTTTATTGAATCGCCTAGAGAGACGAGAAATATTAAGCATGATGATAATATTTTAAGCCAGTTTGATAGAATTGACGGCGCTATTAATGATTATTACAGAACAAATAAAAAATTGCCGGACAGTTTGGATATTTTATTGGGAGGAAGGTTTTATTTAAGCGAAGATATTTTAAAAGACAGGACGGAAAAAAAGAAATTTGATTATAAAATAACCGGCGAAAAGACTTATGAGCTGTGCGCAGATTTTCGGACATCAAACAAAGGCAAAGAATATAATTATCGCTATGGGTATTACAATAAACGCTGGCAGCACGATGCCGGCTATCAATGTTTGAGCCAAAAAGTAAAGGCGGGCGTTATTATTGATACGGTTGAACCGCGTCCAATCCCTTAGCATATTTTTTTTGGGATTAATTTTACCGAGTTTAGCTTACTTACGGGCGGCTAAAGCCGCGAAACCCGACTTAAAAGTCGGTAGAAAATGACGGCGAAAATTTTGAGAGATTTGACCTGATCACAATTATTTTATAATATAATTAAAAGCCCAAAAGGAGGAAAAGCGCTTTGGGTTTTTATATTTGTTCTTTTAAAATTAAAATTATTTTTGTCATTGCAGGATAAATTCGCGCAAATGCTTAAACAATTAAATTCTTTTAAGAAAAGGAGGTGAGTGATTTGGCTAAAAAGAAAAAACGCAATGGGCGTCCAAGATGGTGCGATAATGTTCCCGGCGGCAGAGCCTGTAAAAAACTTAAAAAGAAAAAAAGAGAATGTTATGTTGAGTGTAAGTCTCCGGATAAATAAGTAAAATTTAACTCTGCAGAAGTGTGGGAAATTAATTGGAGGCGATGAAACAGATTAAAGTTGAATATTGTAAGATTTTAAGAAATAAGCCCCGCAGAAGCAGGAGGGGAAATTTATTGGAGGTGAAAGATGGAATATCCATTTAGCAGTATGCCATGGTTAACTCAATGGGAGAGAGAAGAAGTAATTTTCAATTTACTTCGTTTTTCACTGATTAAGTTCAGCAATAACAGGGATTTACCTCTTAAAAATGGAGGAAAAACGGATATTTACATTAACTTGCGTGATGCGCGTAATTATCCTGAAGCTATTAAATACTTTTCGGAAGTGTTTGCAAATCCATTAAGGCGGCTTAAGCCCGATAGATTTTTTGAGGTTCCTGATGCAGTAAGCTGTTTTGCCGGTCCCATATCAATACAAACAGGCATCCCCATGGTAACGGCAAGGAGGGAAGCAAAATCTGGCAGGGTAGCTAAAGCAAAAGTAATTGGAAATCCTAATTTTGGCGAAAAAGTATGCATTTTTGACGATGTAATAACGAATGGGGCATCTAAGCTCTTGCCATATCATGAGTGCGTATCTATGGGTCTTAAGTTATTACCTCTTATTGTTCTGGTTGATCGTCAACAGGGGTGGCAACGAGATTTCCGAGATTTAAACATTAACATGGATTTATGGCCCGGGATGACCCTGCACGACATTCGTAAATATCTT
Organism: Candidatus Falkowiibacteriota bacterium; assembly: GCA_003231075.1. Classification (GTDB taxonomy): domain Bacteria; phylum Patescibacteriota; class Patescibacteriia; order Patescibacteriales; family SZUA-104; genus SZUA-104. The sequence goes on from QIIF01000038.1 coordinate 2,692, forward strand.
ATTGATAACGGTGTCATGGAGAGATGTGACAAAGAGTTGGAAGAGAAAAATCCTCTTATAGTCGCGCTCGACGGTAAAAGCTGGGAGGAAGTACTGCCCGTTATTGATCAGCTTAGAACAACCGGGTGTATTTTAAAAGTTAACGATCTTTTGTTTAATAAAGGGATAGAGAATCTCATTCCCAATTTGCATGTATATGGAAGAGTGATGGCCGACCTAAAGAGTCATGATATACCCAGTACGGTTGAAAATATCACAAAGCATCTTCTCCCGAATCCGCCATGGGGGGTAACTATCCATGGCTCCGGTGGTGAAGAGATGATAAGAGCTGCTGTTGACACGCTAAAAGGAACCGAAACGAAAGTACTGGCAGTAACAGTGCTAACTTCTATTAATCAGGAGACAGGCGAAGAAATATATAGAAGAATTCCAATAAGCCAGGTTAAAGTACTTGCTGAAATCGCCATGCGCGCGGGAGCTCACGGATTCGTTTGCTCTCCGGAAGAAGTCCCCATGCTAAGAAAAAAATACCCAAGAAAGCTTATAGTTACGCCAGGTATATGTTCTTCAGAAGTAGGCGCTAATGATCAAAAAAGAATAGGAACCCCCGCGGACACCCTTAGAAAAGGCAGTAATTATTTAGTTATGGGTAGACAGATTTTTGGTGCGGCCGATCCGGTTCAGGAGGTAATAAGATTGTTTAAAGAAGAAATAAAAGTAACATAAGAACAATAAAAAAAGGGGGGTAGATTAATATAACGCGGTTTCACGTTAAGTGGAGCCGTTTTTCTTTACCCACAAGTCCTGAGTACCGTTTCGCCACACTAGCAATAATGATTTTTGTTTATAAGTAGCATATATGTTATAATATGCATAGAGTTAATAAATAAATAGCTATAAATAATTCGTCACTGTTAATCCTGTTGCAGTGGGGTATTTATTAAATAATATGCCTAAGAAAAAAAGTTTATCTAAAAAAACCAGATTACCCGCGAAATTGGTTAAATATTTGGAAAAATCTGGGGTAAAGCACGAGATTTTGGAGCATAGGACCGTTTATACCGCTTATGACGCGGCGGCCACTATGCGCAAAAAGTTGAATGAAATCGCAAAGTCGCTTTTTATTAAGGCGGACAAAGATTATTATTTGGCGATATTGCCGGCGGATTATAATTTGGATTTTAAAAAATTGGGAAAATGTATCGGAACGCAGACAAAAAAGCCGATTAAGGCGGTAAAGATTCCGGGTGAGAAAGTAATGGAAAATCTATTAAAAGTGAAAGCGGGCGCGATGAGCGCTTTTGGCGGTTTGCATAAATTGCCGGTGGTTGTTGACAAAGGGCTGGTCAAAGCGAAAAAAGCAATATTTTCTTCAGGCAGCTTTAACCATTCGGTTGAAATGGCGGTTCGCGATTTTGTAAAAATAGAAAACGCGGTCTTGGGAAATTTTGGAGTTAAGAAAAAAATTAAAAAACAAAAAATTTCTAAACCCAAAAAGAAAATTAAAACTAAAAAAGCCGTTAAAATTAAAAAGAAAATTAAAAATAAATAAACCTTATGCCCCCTGATATTTTACATAGAAATAAAACATTAATTATATATATGTCCATACATCACGGCAACACTGAAAAAATCGCGAAAAAAATAGCGGAAGTTTTAGGAGCGGATTTAAAAAAACCGGAGGAGGTGAGTGCGGACGATTTAAACGAGTATGATTTAATCGGATTCGGTTCGGGCGCTTATTTCCATAAGCCGCATATTGCTATTGCCGTTTTTTTAGATAAATTACCGGATATGCGCGGCAAGAAAGCTTTTTTATTTATGACATACGGAATATTTATTTTTTCCGGTTATCAAGCATTTAAGAAAGAGGTCAAAGCAAAAGGATTTGATTTAGCCGGTGAGTACTATTGCCGCGGATTTGATACTTGGGGTCCGTTTAAGTTTATCGGTGGAATAGCCAGAGGCAGGCCGAATGAGAAAGACTTGGAAAAAGCCGCGCGATTCGCCTTAAATTTAAAACAATTAAGCTAATTTTAAAGATTAAATTTCGCAAATTTGTATGAAAAAGATACTTATATTTTCTTTGGCTTATTCGCCTTTTATCGGCGGAGCGGAATTGGCTGTTAAGCAAATTACTGGCAGAATCGGTTCGGATGGCATAAGATTTGATATGATTACTTTGCGGTTTGACAGCGATTTGCCGAAATTTGAAAAAATAGGGAATATAAATGTTTATCGCATCGGACTATCCAAGAAACATCCTTCAGCGGAAGACCTCGTTAAATTTCCTATGTATTTTACAAAAGTATTTTATCCCTTATTCGCTTTTTTTCAAGCGATTAAAATGCATAGGCAAAATAAATATGACGCTTTATGGCCAATAATGTCTTATGCCGGTTTTCCGGCGCTGTTCTTTAAGCTTTTTTACAAGCGGAACATTCCTTTCATTCTTACTTTGCAAGAAGGGGATTCCATTTCTCATATAACTAAAAGATGGAGAATACGCGCGGTGTATCCTTTTTTTAAAATGGTGTTTGCGAAGGCGGATTTTGTCCAGGCCATTTCAACTTACCTTGGCGGCTGGGCGCGCGCTATGGGCTTCAAGGGTCCGCTTGAAATTATTCCGAACGGAGTGGACATAAAGCGTTTCGCGCGGGAATATCCGGAAAAAGAATTAAGCGAGTTGAAAAATAAATTAGGCAAAAAGGCGGATGATAAATATTTAATCACAACTTCGCGGCTGGTTAAGAAGAATGCCATTAATGATGTGATTAAGTCGCTTAAATACTTGCCGGAAACCGTGAAGTTTATTGTTTTGGGATCAGGGCCTGATCTGGATATGCTGCAAAAATCGGCAAAAGACGAGAGCGTCGCGGACAGAGTTATATTTTTGGGAATGGTTGAACATCAAGAAATTCCTAAGTATTTGAAAATTTCCGACATATTTGTCCGTCCATCTCTTTCCGAGGGAATGGGAAATTCTTTTATTGAAGCAATGGCGGCCGGTTTGCCGGTGGTAGCCACGCAAGCAGGGGGAATAGCCGATTTTCTTTTTGACCGCGAGCGGAATCCGGACAAGGATCCGACCGGATGGGCGGTCGGCGCGCGCGACCCGCGAGGAATCTCCGAGCAAATAAAAAAAATTACGGATAATCCCGAGAAAACGGAAAAAACCGTTGCCAACGCGAAAAAACTCGCTTTTGAAAAATACGATTGGGATTTAATCGCCAAAGATATGCGGGAAAAAGTTTTCAGTAAAATTTTAACAAAGCAGGCCTAATTTACCGTTAAGGAATTTGAATATCGGGTGGTAATAACGCGAATTAAATCCCCCAATCCCCAATATCCGCGGGGGCATACCGTTGAAAGCCCTCTTAATAAAGGGGGTTGGGGGATTATAAATATAATATGCCGTTAGGCCTAACTTATTTTAATTATTTTATATTCAACCTCTTTGTTTTTCAGGCGCACCTTTACTCTGTCGCCGGCCTTGCGCCCCATCAGCGCCGAACCGATCGGGGAATTGTTTGAAATTATATTTTTAAGCGGATTGGTTTCCGATGATCCGAGTATTAAATATTCTTTTTGTTTTCCGTTAATCTCAACGGTTACTTTGTGTCCGAGCCGGACAATGTCCGCGTTATCGGGCGTTTTAATGATATTCGCGCGCTTTAAGTGATCTTCAATATCAAGGATTCTTTGGTTGAGCCCCCGCAGGCGCCCTTTGGCGATTTGATATTCTGCGTTTTCAGAAAAATCGCCCATTTCGGCAAGAAGTTTTACTTCCGCCGCGGCGCGCGGTTGTCTTTTTTTCATTCTCTCAAGCATTCGTTTAAGTTCGTTATATTTCGCCTCGGTAATGTTCGCGTCCGGTTTTAAATGCGCATATTTGCCCAATTTTCTTTTTGGTGTCTGCATCTAACCATTATAATCATCTTTCCACCTTTTGGCAATTTTTATAAAAAAATAGCGCGGAAGTCCTTTTTTATTTTTCTTGATTTTTATGAGGGAAAAATGGTAAAATAAAAGTAAGCGAAATAATAACGCAAAGAAATTATGCCTATTTTTAATGATGAAAATTTAAAAGAATGGAAAGAATCAGAAATTTGGACCGACAGCCTTTGGATTATTCCCGAAAGAGATAAAACAGGCAAGCATAGCGGTTTTTATCATGGTAATTTTGTTCCGCAAATTCCTCATCAGTTAATTTTAAGGTACACAAAGAAAAACGAAATTGTTTTTGATCCTTTCGTCGGAGGCGGAACTACCGCCTATGAAACGGAAAATTTAAAAAGAAATTTTATAGGCGTTGATATACAAAAAAATCTTATAGCGCAAATTAAAAATAATATTGACAGTAAAAATAATTTTTATGAATTATTGGCTGGCGACAGTATGAACTTTAATACTTTTGAGAAAGTAAAAGAAATTTTAGGAAAATACAAAAAGAAAAATATCCAATTGGCGATTTTGCATCCGCCCTATGCCGATATAGTAAAATTCAGCAATTTAAAAGAAGATTTGTCCAACGCGAAATCGTTAAAAGAATTTTTGGGGCAATTTTCCCGAGTGCTAAAAAACACCATTTCTATTTTAGAAAAAGGAAGATATCTTGCCATTGTTATCGGCGATAAATACACAGCCGGACAATGGATTCCTTTGGGTTTTTATTGTATGAATGAAGCGCAAAAGTTGGGGTTAACGCTAAAGAGTGTTATAATTAAAAATATGGCGGGCAATCGCGCCAAACAAAATAAGGAGGGTATATGGCGATATCGCGCGCTTTCAAGCGATTATTATATTTTTAAGCAATTTAAATATGCGTAATAATAACGACATAACATATTCAAATGAGATAAAACAAATAAT
>QIIF01000021.1 GCA_003231075.1 Candidatus Falkowiibacteriota bacterium
CCGTATTTTTACTTTTTATTTTACCATATAGGTTTATGGCCAAACGCGAATTTATTTCTCGCAACTTGTCGCGCAATCGCAATTTGCTTCTCCGCCGCAAGCCGCGTAGTCAGGAGCTCCGCATTTTACATCGCCTGAATTGCAATTGCACGGTTCACAATGGCCGCCATCAGAGCATTTTTGTTCGCTAAAAATACAGTTTTCAGGATTTTCCGGATTACAGGTTTTATACATAGCTAAATTATATACCGTTCTGGCGCTAAAAAACATAGAAACAAAAAATATTATCACTAATGCCCATGAAATTTGTTCCCAAAAACGATGAACGCCCCGCGCTAATTTCGGGCGCTTTACAAGCAATTTTCCAATAACCTTTCCTTTAATTTTTTGGTCAAAGCCGGTATTGCACGGCCTAAGGGTTATTCTTCTAAAAACACAATCAAACGCCTCCTTAGCCAATTGGCGATGCGTAGCGCTGAAAATTCCCATAACCGAAAAAACAATTAAAGCAATTAAACAAAACATATAAATTAAGAAACTGTCCGGCTGATTTTAACCAGCCGGACAACCCCTGGTTAATCTTAATCGCGCCGAGAATTTAACACCCGCCCCGCATTGACGGAATCGCTCCTCCGGAAGGAGTAATATTTCTTTTTTTCATTTCTTTTTTTACCGCTCCTCTGGGGAAAAATAGAATTTTCCACCTGCCTATTTCAGAAACAACTTGGCTGTCGGTATAAGATGTGTTTTTGATAAGCCATTTGGTCAACCCCGAAAAAGCGATATTATGGGCGCAGCCGCAAGCAAGTTTGCCGCTGATATTAGCAAATCCTTTTTCTCCGATTCCACAGCAAAATTCGCATGCGGTCAGGGGAGTTGTGCCTACTTTAATATATCTTTTTTGTTGGCTGGCATCCAAAATCACGCTTTTATCGTAAGAGCGTAAAATACTTAAACTTTGCTCAACCTTATCGTAGCTCACGCCCGCTTTTTCCCCATAATCAGGGGTTCCTGTCGGCGTAATTTCTTTCAAAACTTGCTGCATTGACGCCCCCGAATTTTGTGTTTTAGCGCCGTTAACCGTTGCCGCGGCGTTTGATGATCCTTCTTTAACGGTTTTACTTTCGTTAAACCCTGTGGATAAAAGAATAATAAAACCGATCACGCTTACTATCGCCACACCGACTACGAGACCGAAAATAAAACTTTTTTTTTGTATTTTTTGAGTATTATGTTCTGACATATATTTAAGTTATTATTTATTAATTAGAATCGCGTAAATATTAGAATAAATAAAATCACCAATTAGTAAATTTGCGGATGCAGTATGCCTCGCGAGAATAATTTAATGAAATAAACTGACAATTTAACGCCGAATAAACTAAAAAATTTTTGCTTGGCGCGGAATTCCGCGATAATAATCTTTTTATTTTCTAAATACAGTTTAACAACGAATAAAATAATCCAGACGGCAATAAAAATAATAAATTTTTGAAAATTCAAAATGCCGTTCAATATTTGCGCTCTGGCGCTTAAATGATGGATTAAATTTTCAGCGCCGCAAGTATTATGGCCGCAAGCCCCATCGCTAAAACCGCATTCACCCGACATGCAAATCTTAAAAGAAGACGGCATAGCCACAATTGATAAAAGCGATAAAAATATTAATATCGGCAACAAAATTTTTTTCATTGTTTTAAATTTTTTTCAATTTTTTTCTTAAGCTCGCCATAAGTAACCGCTCCGTTGATCAACTCTTTATTTATAATAATTCCGGGTGAGCCGGTGACTCCGGCATCTTTCCCTTGTTTATAATCGTTATTAACCTTATCGGCATACTTGCCTTCAGATAAGCATTTTTCAAATTTGGGAACATTAATCCCAAGTTCTTTAACGGTTGACAAAACATAATCATCATTTATTTTGGGCTGATTTTCAAATAATTTATCCGTAAATTCCCAAAATTTATTTTGTTCTCCGGCGCATTCGGACGCTTCCGCCGCCTTGCGCGCGTATTTATGCGAACTGAGAGGAAAATGCTTATATACCCATTTTACTTTATTTGGATAATTTTTCATAACACGATGCATCACATTATAAAATTTTAAAGAAAACGGGCATTGGAAATCAGCAAACCCAATAATTAAAATTTTGGCTTTTTTATTTCCTCTCATATGATCAGTGCTTGATATTTTAATATCCACTACCGCTGAAGGCGCGGGAATGTTATTTTCTGTTTTGTTTTTAGCGCCCTCGCTTATTTCATTTTTATCGCTTCCGCGGGCAATATATATAATGTCATTTCGTAGATATACTGCAAACATTACAGCGGAACCGGTTAGAAATATAAATATGGCGGCAACAAGAAACCGCAAAACAAACTTATTTTTCAAAATAAGCGTATGCTTGCGTAAACGAGATTTTTTAGCGGATTGATGCTTGCGTGAACGAGATTTTTTATTAAGCATAAATAATTTTTAAAAAAAATCACAACAATTAAACCGCGAATACTTAAAATCGCGATAAACTCTATAATTTACCGGCTGAATTATTGTGATTTTTTTCAAACATTTCCAATGCTTCATTATAGATTTTTTCCAAATCCCGCGATATTTTTCCGTCCAGTCTTTTTGTTATAATTCCAACCGCCTCTTTATAATACCAGTATTTTTTCTCGGGAGGAGCATTAAATTTCGTCCATATTTTTTCTCCCTGCTTTCCATAATTTCTAATTATTGATTTTAAATTATGAATCTTATCGGCGGCGCTTACCATTAACGCTTCCTTGCTGGCGTTTTTTAATTGCCTTAATTTTTGTTTTTTTCTTGTTTCCCATGTTATCTTTTTATCTTTAATTCCTTTCGGATATTTTTCCTCGGAACTTTCTTTGACAATTTCGGCGACGCGCAGGCCAAAATCATTTTTCATATCCAAGAAAGTATAATTCTCGGCATCTTCCAAAACATCGTGTAATAATCCGGCGGCGATAATATCTTCATCGTTGGTAAATTCTGATAATATAAATCCAACCGAAAACGGATGAACCACGAAAGGATAACCGGTGTTTTTTCGTTTTTGGTTTAAATGTTTTTCCGCCGCCATATTTATGGCTTTTTGAATTTTAGAAGTAAGCAGCATAATTTTTAATAAAATAATAAAATGTCAGTCGTGACAGAGTTTGGCGACAGTCCCGTTTTACCGTAATTCCGCCTTAAACCAGTCAACCCACGGATTTGTCGCCGGATCTTTTTTGTTCAAAATTCCCAAATAATAAGTGACCCAAGTAAATAACTGCAATAACTCAAGCGACTGGCTTAATTTTGTTTTGCTTGTTAATTTATATTCAAGATACTGTATTTTATTTTCCTTAATTATTTTTTTTGTCAGCTCCACGCGTTTTTGAACGCGCGGATGGTATAAACCGGAATCAATAAAGAAAAAAATTAAATTTTTCCTATTGCTTTTTGGAAATTCCAATCCCTCCATGGCGTAGTGGTTTAATTCCGGAACAGATAAATAACCGGCAAAATTTTTACCGCTTTCGCAAAACTGATTGCGGATAACCCTTAAATTTCCCATTAAAAATTCCGCGCCCACCACAATCGGGGTTTTATTGTAAATATTCGGCGCCAGTTGTTTGGCTAAGTTAAACTTCGTTGCCTCAGCCGGCCTTAATTCACGGCCCCAAAGCTCCATGCTGGCTATTATGTCTTTTATTTCCTCTGTTTTAATTTTAAACAACCCGGCTCTATCCAACATTATCGCCGTGCCAAAAACGCTATAGCCCAAACCGACGCGAGGCACGGCCGAATGATTGAATTTCGGCTTAAACATATATCCCGGAATATTTTCTTTTATCATTAACTTTGCCAGTTTGCCATTACCTTTGGAGGTAATAGCTATTATTTTAGCGCCTCGTTTTTTTACCTCTTTATAAACTGAAAGCGGCTCCTCCGTGTTGCCGGAATAAGAAGAAATAATATATAATGTATTTTTATTAACATTTGCCGGCACAGCGTACCCTGGGGTAATGTTAATCGGTATTTTAATTTTGTCCGCGAAAACAGCTTTAACTATTCCGGCGCCAAGATTGGAAGCGCCCATACCATTGACCACCACTTGGTTCACTTTATTGAATTCACGCGGAATTTTTATCAAACGCGAATCTTCCAGAACTTGCTTAATTTGATCCGGCAAAGTTTCAATGGATTTATAAACATCGCTTTTGTCTAATTTTGTAATTTGGTTAAAGTTGTCTAATGCCATATAGTTTGAAGATAAATAAAATTTATATTATTCAAGTGATAATTCACGGATTAGAATCATAGGCAATCCTAATCCGCGATCATAGATAATATTGTTAATTTTTTTCAGGTAATAAAAATTTCAACAGAAATTTGCGATTAAAAAGCAATCCAATATTATTATAACATACTTTAATAAATTTGAAAATTTATGCTAAAAATTATCCACAAAAAGCAACCTTGCCCCGCAATAGCGCGTATGTTGACAAAAATTAAGATTTATTATAATATTAGACAAGATAATAAACAGTAAACAGACAACGGTAAACAGTAATCAGATTTAATTATATTTTCTGCTCGCTGACTACTATTTTTGGTTGTCTTTTTTGTATTAAATATGGCTGAAGAAAAGAAAAATATTCAAAAAGAAGAAAATAAAAACGATTCCTCCTCCGCTGAAAAGACAACGGAAAAACAAGCCGGAGAAAAAATTAAAAAAGACGATAAAAAAGACAAACCTACCGAACTTAAATCCGGTATGAGTGTTCGCGTTTATCAAAAAATTAAAGAAACTAACATAAAAGGCGAAGAAAAAGAGAGAATCCAGTATTTTGAAGGAATGATAATCGCCAAAAAGCACGGAAAAGAAAAGGGCGGAACCATAACTGTCAGAAAAATTTCAGACGGCGTAGAAGTGGAAAAAATCTTTCCGTTGAACTTGCCCACCATTACAAAGATTGAAATCAAAAAACAAGCAAGAGTAAGGCGGGCTAAATTATATTTCCTGAAAAAAGGGTATAAGAAAAAATTAAAGGAGCAGAAGGCCGCTTAAATCTCATCTGCCGAGGTGGTGGAACTGGTAGACACGCAAGCTTGAGGGGCTTGTGGGGGAAACCCTGTGCAGGTTCAATTCCTGTCCTCGGCACAGGGAAATAAAAACATTGAAAAGGGGACGCATAGCTCAGTTGGCTAGAGCACTTCGTTTACACCGAAGGGGTCCTAGGTTCGAGTCCTAGTGCGTCCACAAAAAAACATCCCTAAGCGGGATGTTTTTGTTTTCGCGCGAAAAATTCAATAATTCGCAAGCGTGAGAATAAAGCTGGTGTTCTCATCGGCTTTCAGTGAATGGACCGCGTTCTCGTTCATATAGATAAACACTCCCGGCAACATTTTTATTTCTTTTCCCTCAAGATTAAAAACGCCGTTCCCTTCAATTACATAAACGAATCCTTGCTTTGTGGATGTGTGTTCGGACATCTCCGTTCCTTTCGCCATGCAGAATAAAGTAATATCCAGCTTATCATTCCCCGCAATACTCTTGCTCAATATTCCTTTTTTAGAATACTCAATGAGCTCATTTATTTGTTCATGCATACCTCTAATTTAAGTTATTAAACTTTATTCAAAATTGGAACGAGTATCGTTCCCAACACATCTAAAATCGCGAAAACTCCGAGAACCCTATAATAAAATTCATTTTGCCCGGAAAACTCAATCAACACAAGCGCAATCATTATCAGAGCAACAATTAAAATAAATATTACAGTGGCGGACAGCGCTCCATAAACCAAAGCTTTCTTCGGTTTAATAAGCAATAACAAGGAAGAATGGGCGGAGCTAACCGCTAATATTATAAATATCATTAACGCTTTCCACGAATCGTCAATGCCTATTACCCTCCAAATTACCAATACTGTATAGAAAAAACCTATTACGGATATAACCATCCCGAATAACGCCAACAATGTGAATTTTCTTTTTTCATACAAAGCGGAGCAACATAAGCCGGTTAGGCTATATGCGCCTATAGCTAAGGTGGTTATGAGTATCCTAATTTCCATTTCTTCAAAACCTCCAAATAAAAACACAAAAATTCCAATCAGCGCGCTAACACTGAGAGAAATAATCATTGTGATTAAAAATATTTTTTTGAAATTAAATTTTTGTTCCATGGCATTATACTTGCCGCAACGGCACCTTTTATTAATTTACTGCTTTTTATTTTAAATATTTTTCTGTTTTCATCGCGGCAGAATTTTTTTTGAGTTTGCTGTATTTATATTTATAATATCAAGGATTGCTCTTTTTGTCTAATTAAAAAATCAGCGCAAAACGCTGATTTTTTCTCGTCTAAATTTAAGTTTTATTCCGATAAAATATAAACCGCCTTTGGCTCCATGCTTTGCGTGGAGCCGAATTGCAAACGATGGGATAGAAAGAAAAGACATTTTAGCATTATCCGCGGCCTACATCATGTCTCAACGCAAAGCGTGGAGCCGTCACGGTTTGTTTTTGTAATTGCCCTTGTGTTCTACTCGGCAGAATCTCTCCCGCCGGAGCGAGAGGATTCTGCCGGTTTCATTTGACAACGCAACTCATACGATAAACCACATTAAGCGCGCCACCAAACACAATCATCTAACGGAAAATATGCCGTAACGGAAATAGTTAAACGATGTCGTTAATACTTAAATAGCCGAGCTTAAAAATATCTTTTTTTCTGATCACTTCTTCATCGTCTTTTTTAAGTATGCTTAACAGTTTTAAATCATCTGACCAAAAATTACCATTATAGAATTCCGCTCCCAAAAAATCAGTTTTATATCTGGAATTTTTCCCATAACAAGTCCCTACGTAACAATACTGGAGGCCGGAAGACTTTAAATAAGATAAAGTTTTTATAAGTAAATACTTGCCTAAATTTTTTATACTATTTAAATCTAACTGATTGCCAATAATTGAGTACCAAATGTGCACACTGTTTTTAACCGGAACTGCCAATAAATAGGCTATTAGTTTTTTATCCCGAGTGAAAATTATTATGTCTTTAAAAAATTTTTTATCAAAAATATAGTCAACGCGTTTATAGTCTAAAACATCCATTCTAAATCTACTTTTAGCAAAATTAAAAAAATCTTTTTTAATAGCCGGGTAAATTTTTAGAGCATCTTCCTTTTTTTTAATAGTTATTTCCATGCTCAAATTTTCCTCAACCTTTCTGACAACATATTTGTCATTCTTTGTTAGATTAAAATTATTTAGCTTTATACGAACACCCCTGGAAAGATAAAAAACATCTTCTCGCAAATCAGTCATCCCTGAATAGGGGAGAAAACCGCGCTTATATGCATCGCTTATTTCATCTATATTCTCAAGAATGCAATACACGGCGTAGCCGAATGTATATGTTTGGTAATTCGTAATATACTCGGAATAAAAAATTTTCATATATATGTTGGACTTAAATTTTTTAATATTCAC
>QIIF01000193.1 GCA_003231075.1 Candidatus Falkowiibacteriota bacterium
TAATGGTTCAAACCGCGAAAGATTATAATAAAAAAGTTATATTGAATTCCGACGCTCATACTATTTGGGAATTGGCTGACGATAGGCCGATTAAAAAGGTTAAGAAAGAAATCGGCTTGACGGATAAAATGATAATCAATAATTACCCGAAATAATTATTAAAGCAATTTAAAATTCACGAGTAATTTTTGTAATTATGATAAATGGCGTGGTAATTAAAAAATTAAATAAATTTAAGGATGAGCGGGGGTGGTTGGCGGAGTTTTTTAGAAATGATGAGGTGGATTACCAGCCGGCGATGGGGTATGTGAGCGCGACTAAGCCGGGCGTGGCAAGAGGGCCGCATGAGCATAGGGCGCAGTCGGATTGTTTCGTGTTTGCGGGGCCAGGCAGTTTTGAGCTCCATCTTTGGGATAATCGCGATGGCAGCGAAACGAAAGATGAGCATACGCGAATTGAAGTCGGCGCCGATAATCCGACTATGGTGATTGTGCCGCCCGGAGTGGTCCACGGTTATAAATGCGTTTCCGATGTTGACGGCTGGTGCGTTAATTTGCCGAATAAATTATATAAAGGCGGGGGAAAGACGGGGGAGGTGGATGAGGTTAGGTGGGAGGATGAGAAAAATTCGCCTTATAAAATTTCTACCGACTTTTAAGTCGGGTTTCGCGGCTTTAGCCGCCCGTTCGGCAGGTTAAAACCTGCCGAACCCGAGCTAAAGCTCGGTAGAATTTTGAAAAATATGTGCGTATTCTGCCAAATTATCAAAGGGGATATTCCTTCACATAAAGTTTACGAAGATGACGATGTTTACGCTTTTTTGGATATCGCGCCGGTGAGTTATGGCCATACTTTGGTCGTGCCCAAGGAACACTACGCCAATATGGAGGCCATTCCGGAAGAGGATTTATGCAAATTGATTGCCGGCGTAAAAAAAGTCGGCAGGGCGATAAAAGGCGGATTGGGGGTTGCCGGTTATAATATTTTAGAGAACAATGATCCGGTTTCCGAACAAATAATACCCCATATCCATTTTCATATCATTCCACGCAAGCGCGGCGATGGATTAAATATTTGGCCGCAGGGAAAATACGAAGATGGGGCGGCGGAAGAGACGGCGGAGAAGATAAAAAATGCCCTCTTGATAAAGGGGGTTGGGGGATTAAAAACAGTGAATACTCAAACTATCATTAATTAAAATAAAGTATTAAGATTATGAAATTATTAATAACGGGCGGGGCCGGGTTTATCGGCTCTAACTTTATACGATATTGGCTTAATAAATATCCGGATGACAAAATTGTTAATCTGGATGTTTTGACATACGCGGGTAATTTGGAGAATTTAAGGGATGTTGAGGGTAATAAGAATTATAAATTTGTTAAGGGCGATATTTGCGATGCGGATTTAGTGGATAAATTGGTAAAAGATATTGATTTAATTGTCCATTTTGCCGCCGAAAGCCATGTTGACCGTTCTATTCAAAATAGTGAGGATTTTATAAAAACAAATGTTGAAGGCACGAGAGTTTTATTGGACGCGGCGAAAAATAACGGCGGTATAAGGTTTCATCATATATCAACCGATGAAGTATTTGGAGCTTTGAGCTTGAATAGCGATCCATTTAACGAAAATACCCCTTATAATCCGCGCAGCCCGTATAGCGCGTCAAAGGCGGCGTCTGATCATTTGGTTCGGGCCTATTTCCATACGCATAAATTGCCGATTACGATTTCCAACTGCACGAATAATTACGGCCCATTCCAATTTCCGGAAAAATTAATTCCTTTATTTGCAACTAATTTAATGGAAGGAAAAAAAGTGCCTGTTTACGGCGAGGGGGGAAATATACGGGACTGGATTTATGTTGACGACCACAACGCCGGCGTTGACGCGGTGGTTAAAAAAGGCAAAATCGGAGAAACATATTGCTTAGGCGGAGAAAATGAAATAACAAATTTGGAAATAACTAAAAATATATTAAATTTAATGGGTAAGGGCGAGGAGATGATTGAATATGTGTCCGACAGAAAGGGGCATGATTTTCGCTACGCGATGGATATTACAAAAGCCAAAAAAGAATTGGGCTGGGAGCCAAAATTGAAATTTGAAGAAGGGCTGAAAAAAACGGTTGGATGGTATAAAAATAATGAGGATTGGTGGAGGAAAATTAAGACAGGAGAGTATATGAAATATTATAAAAAACAATATAATGAAAATAATAAGTAAAAAGTATGGAGAACAAAAAAAGCAAAAATAAAATTATGGCAATTAAAAAATTGATTGCAAACGAATGCAAAACTCTTGGATTCGCGCCTGAGTGGTTTTATGGCATACATTTATTAGGAGTGGAAAAATTTGCAAAAAAATTATTAAAACAGCTGCCGAAGGCCGATAAGGAGATTGTTATGCTGGGCGTTTGGCTGCATGATTTGCAAAGAATTAGGGGCATTAAGGGCGACCATGCTAAAATTGGCGCGCGGGAAGCCGTAAAAGTATTGAGAGAATTTAATTATGAAAAAAATAAAATAAGCCGTGTTAAGGATATTATTTTATCTCATACTTGCGGCACGAATTTGAGGCCTAAAACCATTGAAGGGAAAATTTTATCTTCAGCTGACGCTATGGCTCATTACACCAATGATTTTTATTTGGTTATAGCTGTTACCGGGCAGAGAAATTTAAAGGAGTATAAAGATTGGGTTATGGAAAAATTAGACAGAAATTATAATAAGAAAATTTATTTTGATTTTGCTAAAAAGATGATTAAGAAAAGGCATGATATTTTTAAAACTATTTTTACGATGAATTAAGTTTGTAAATATGAAGATTTTAATTTTAGGGGCAAAAGGAAATTTAGGGCGGCAATTAACCAATATTTTTAAAAATGGTTATGAGGCGGTGGCTTGGGACAGAGAGGATCTGGATATTACCGATAAAGATTCTGTTTTTAAAAAAATAAAAGATGTTAATCCTGATATTATTATCAACTCCGCCGCTTATAACGCGGTTGATAAATGCGAGGCGGATGAGAGGGAATTTGATTTGGCTCAAAAGATTAACAGCGGCGCGGTTGGGTATTTATCGGAGGCGGCCTTGAAAAATAATGCTGTTTTAGTCCATTATTCCTCCGCTTATGTTTTTGGCGGAGAAAATAAAAACGGGTATAAGGAAGACGATGAGCCGAATCCGATCAGTAAATACGGAGAGACGAAACTGATGGGGGAGCGCGCTATAATTGGCGCGGGGAAACAAGGTTTAAAATATTATTTAATTCGCGCGTCTAAATTATTCGGACCGCAAGCGATAAGTGAAGCGTCAAAGCCGAGTTTTTTTGACATAATGTTAAAATTGGCAGAATCAAAAAATGAGATAGACGCAGTTGACGAAGAGATGAGCTGTTTTACCTATACGCCGGATTTGGCTAAAGCTACAAAAGATTTGATTGAAAATAAAAAACCTTACGGAATTTACCATATCGCGAACAGCGGCTACTGTACTTGGTATGAGGCGGCGAAAGAATTATTTAATATCGCCGGCTTTAATATCAAAGTAAACCCGGTAAGCGCCGGCAAATTCCCAAGGCCGGCAAAAAGGCCGAAATATTCCATTTTATTAAATACGAAATTTAAACCAATGCGCGATTGGCGCGAAGCATTAAGAGAATATTTATTAATTTTGAATAAGGAATTATGAATCAGGAATTATGGTATTTATAAATATCCATAATTCATAATTCATAATTCATAATTCCGGTATGCGTGGAATAATTTTATCAGGCGGGAGCGCGACCAGGTTGCGGCCCTGCACAAAAGTGACAAGCAAGCAACTGCTGCCTATTTATAACAGGCCGATGATTTATTATCCGCTTAATACCCTGATTAAAGCCGGTATTAAAGAGATTTTAATTATTATCGCGCCGGAAAGAGCCGGAGATTATTTGAATTTGCTTGGCAGCGGCAAAGAGTTCGGCGTCAGATTTACTTATGAAATTCAAGATAAGCCGCGGGGCTTGGCCGAGGCATTTATCATCGGCGAAAATTTTATTGATGATGATAATGTTTGTATGATTCTGGGAGACAATATTTTTGAAGATGATTTGTCGGCGGAAATAAAAAATTTTAAAAGCGGCGGCAAAGTTTTCGCCAAAAAAGTTAATGACCCGGAAAGATTCGGTGTCGTGAAATTTGACGCGAACGGCAAGGCGGAACAAATCGCCGAAAAACCGAAAAAATGGATTAGCGATTATGCCGTTACCGGTCTTTATATTTATGATTTCAGAGTAATTGAGGCGGCAAAGAATGTGAAACCGAGTGAAAGAGGGGAGATAGAAATTACCGATTTGCATAATTGGTATTTGGAGAAGGGAGAGCTGGAGGTAGCGCAAGTTAACGGAGAATGGATTGACGCCGGAACATTTGACAGCTTGCTGGAAGCGCAGATTCTGGCAAAAGAAAAATTGCAGGATAAACTTATCATATAACGCATAACTTATAACATGTAGCTGTAATATTTATGACATTTCATGATGAGCTAAAATTAAATATGCATCAGTATGTTAGATTTGTTTATAAATTTACGAAAAATTTTCCGAAAGACGAGCTATATGGAGTTGTTACACAAATAAGGAGAGCCACATTGTCAATTATTTTAAATTATATTGAAGGTTATGCGAGGAGAAAAGGTTCGTATTGTAAAGTTTATAAAAATTTTATGGAAATATCTTACGGATCGTTAAAGGAGTCAAAATATTTATTATTTTTTTCTTTTGAAGAAAATTATATTTCGGAGGAAGAATATAATAAAGGTATAATTTTAACTGATAAAATTGGAAAGATGCTTTGGGGGACTATTAGCAAAAGTTAATTTTAGTTATATGTTACATGTTACGCGTTGCAGGATTACAATTGGTTTTATAACTTATGGCAAGTCTACTGAGAAGTATTTGCCGTATTTTTTGCCGAGCTTAATAGGGCAGGGTTTTAAGGATTTTACGGTTTTGTGTTTTGATAATTCCGAGGAGGATGATAGTGAAAATTTAAAGTATATAAAAAATCATAATCCGGAAATTGAAATAATGCGCGAGGGGGGGAATTTAGGTTTTGCTAGAGCGTATAATAAAATGATAAGGAAGGCGTCTTTGGCCGGAGCTGAATATTTTTTGGCCGTAAATCCCGATATGGTTTTAGAGGCGGATGCTGTCGGAGAAATGATTAAAGCAATGGATAGCGGCAGCAGTCTGGGATCGGCGAGCCCGAAAATTTTAAAATGGGATTTTGTAAACAACCCCGCCAGAAGCGGGACAAGCAATAAAACAAATATAATTGATACTTGCGGGATAAAATTATTGCCCGGCTTAAGGTTTGTGGACGCGGGGCAGGGGACGGAAAATAAAACCGTTATTGCCGGCGAACGCGTTATAGGGCCGTCGGGCGCCGCCGGACTATATCGTTTAAGCGCTCTTGAGAAAGTGAAACAAGACGGCCAATATTTTGACGAATTGATGTTTATGTATAAAGAAGATTGCGATTTGGCGTATAGGTTGTTTTTGGCCGGCTTTAAATCAAAATGCGTTAACGAGGCGGTAATGTATCACGACCGAAGCGCCGGCGGCAACGGCAAAGGGAATATAAACATAGCGTTTAACCGCAAAAATAAAAGCAGGCAAGTGAAAAAATGGTCGTTTTTAGGACAGCAAATCATATTTGCAAAATATTGGAGCTTGCAGAGCTGGAAAAATAAATTTATTATTGCGTGGCATCAAGTTAAAATTTTAATTTTTATTTTATTGTTTGAACGGTATTTGCTATTGGAATTAATAAATTTAGCAAAAATAAATAATAAGATTAAAATATATAAAAGCAGTAAATAACAAAGGTGTTTTTCTACCGAGCTTTAGCTCAGGGTTCGGGCGGCTTTAGCCGCGTACCGTAACGCTACGCGGCTAAAGCCGCCCGAACCCTGGCCTAAAGGCCGGTAGAAGCTTGGCAGAAGTTCGGTAAATATTATTTATGAATAAGATTAAAGTGTATAAAAATAGTAAATAACAAAGGTGTTTTACTTTGTTATTTAATTTAATGTTAAGTATTTTAAGCAGTTAAGCGGACTGTTTATCCCGACGCTTCGGGACGGACAGTTTGCGATTTCGTTGCCGTGGACTATCCGTTCGCCTTGCGGGGTTTCGCAAACAGATCTACTATAGTTTATGGATTTAAGCGTAATTATCGTTTCTTGGAATGTTAAGAAGCGGTTATGGGAAAATTTGAAAGCGATTTTTCAAAGCGATAGCGATTTAAGCTATGAGGTTTTTGCGGTTGATAATAATTCAAAGGATGGTTCCGCGGAAATGGTAAAAAATGAATTTCCGCAAGCCAAATTAATCGCCAATACGGAAAATTTAGGGTTTGCCAAGGCAAATAATCAAGCCATTAAAAAGGCAAAAGGAGATTTTATTTTGCTTCTCAATCCTGATATGAAAGTTTTCCCGGATACGCTTGCCAATATGGTGAAGTGGATGAGAAATAATAAACAGGTAAGCGCGGCGGGTTGCCGTTTAATCGGCGAAAGCGGCGAAACAATAAAACATATCCGCCGGTTTCCGCGCCTTTCAGACCAGCTGGCGATTGTTTTAAAATTGCCGCATTTGTTTCCAAATATTTTAAATAAATATTTGCGCGCGGATTTTGATTACGGAATGCCCGCGAAAGTTGATTCAATCCGCGGTGGGTTTTTTATGATAAGAAAAGAAGTGATTGAAAAAATCGGACTGTTAGACGAGAGGTATTTTGTTTGGTTTGAAGAAGTTGATTATTGCCGCCGGGTGAAAGAAACCGGCGGAGAGGTTTGGTACGCTCCCGCCGCCCGATGCGTTGATTATGTCGGGCAGAGTTTTAAGCAGGTGGGGAGGGGGGCGGCGCAGCAGTATTTCCGCGATTCAATGCTTAAATACTTTAAAAAATGGCATCCGGTTTGGCAGTATCTGGTTTTAAAATCAGCTTGGCCGGCCGGTATATTTGCCGCGCGCGCGTCCGAAAAATTAAAATTAAAAAGCAAGGCAAAAACATAATATTTTTGCCAAAAAAAAGCCCATTAGGTTGAGCATGGGGATTAATCATGTTTTGACCTAATGGGTTTGCCGCTTAGTGTGGCTAAGGGTTTTTAATTTTTACTCTTTGCATCATTTTCATAATACAAAGAATAATTTCAGTTGATTCAGCAGGCGTAAAATCTGTTTTCGCTTTACCTGCTATAC
>QIIF01000101.1 GCA_003231075.1 Candidatus Falkowiibacteriota bacterium
AATAAAATCAGTTTGCGTAATAAGCGTATACTTCCAATGAGGTTGTTTTATCACCGGGGTTAAACGACAAATTAACTATATCCATTAATCTTAAATTATTTTCAACAACACCGAGCAACTTTTTCAAACCGCCATAGTCGGTACCGATTACATTCATATTAATTTTAACTTTGTTAATGCTAATAGCCGCTGTCTTAACTAAATTTTTGTTATTTTTATTATTTTTTTTTGCCGCTCCGGCAATATTTTTTTGTTTAGCGTCAACATCTTCAACTCGTAAATTAGTTAATAAAAATCCGTTCTTTAAAATCATTTTTTCTATTTCTGCGAGCAATTCTTCCCGATTATTTGTTTTTGGCAGCATAATTTTTATTTTTTTAATATCATCTTGATTAATTTTTTGATATTCGGCTTTCAGCTCTTTTAATTGGCTTAAATATTTTTGCCGCTTCGCGTAATTTAAACTTTCTTTTTTATCAGCCAATTTAATATTATTATCTATTTGTTTATACTTGGGGAAAATTAAAAATAAACCTCCTAAAACTAAAATAACAATAGCCGCAGCAAGCGCTACCACGCTAAAATAACGGTTTAAAAAAATATTAATACTATTTTTTATTTGCGCGTTTATTATATCTTTCATAAATATCGCGAATTTGCTAAAAAAATAAATTATTTCATAAATATATCCGGCTTAACCATTAATTCCAATTTAAAATCAACGCCGCCGACGGCTCCTTTCGCCGCTTCATCTGCTTGGCCGCTCTTGGCTGCCATCTTGACAGAACCGCCGTTTACCGTTGCTTTAATGACATTATCATTCATTCGCATTACATCCACTTGGTCTAAAATAGTTTTAAAATTTTTAGTTCTGGCCGGAAAAGAATATTTTCCTTTAGTATCGCCGGAAAAACTGGAAGTATAATAAACTTCCGACAAAGTGTTATCTTCTAAAAATTTAAAAAAATTCGTCCAATAAATATGTTTGCGGAGAATATCTCCGGCCAATTTTACATTCTCTTGCTCCGATAAAATCTTTTTCGCGTTTTTTTCAAGCGGCTTGATAACTTGTTCATTCAAGTCGCGTATTCTATTTGAATATTCAGCCCCGCTCTCTTTTATTTGCCGCTCCCACAACACCAGCCCTCCGTAAAATCCCGCGATAATTAAACCGCTGAACAAAGAATAAATTCCTAAAATTAAAATACCTTTTTTCCAATTAAAAAATGAAGCCAGCTCGCCTTTAATTAAATTTGTTTCTAAAACATCAGTTTTCTCCCATTTTTTCTCATTCTCTTGTTCTGCTGTTTTACTGAAAACGGCAACCGGCTCTTTTTTATTATTTTTTATACTTACTTCTTTTTTGTCTGATTTTTTAGCCGCCTTTTCCAAATTTTTTTCAGCAGGCGCGTATTTTTTCTTCCAAAATAAAAATCCGCGGCTTTGTTTTTTTTCTTGTTTATTTATCGGCGAAACAACGGGTATTTTTTCTTCACGATTATTAACCGGCCTCAACGCTTCTTGCCGCCGCGCAAGCGCGGCGCGATCCGGTTTTATATTATTATCTTTTTTTAAAAAAGAAAGCCATCCGAAAAAATTAAATTTACCGAATTTTTTTTCAGAATCTCCAAAAATAACGGATTTATCCTCCGATTTTTTGGCGGGAACGGGATTATTTTTCAAAACCTTAGAAACACTAACAGATAAAGATTTATCTTCCACCGGTTTTGTCCATTCTATTTTCCGTTTTTTATTATTACTTCCCGACTTTTTAGACTTATTCTTTTTGTCCGCTAAAAAATTTATACCTGGCATATTAAGTAGAAAGTTTATCAAGTAGAAACTTGATGAACTTGATGAACTTGATGAACTTGATGAACTTGATGAACTTGATGAACTTGATGAACTACCCCCCACTATTCTAATTGCCTTAACGCCAAGCCGATGGCGATTGACATACGGGGACCGATTTCGTCCAATGTCGGCTTCAATTCAGCCGGATATGAAACCCTTATCCATGGATTTCCTATAATAACTTTTTTATCAATGGCTTTGGATAAATAACCGGCAAAATCAATTAACATCGCTGATCCTCCGGAAAAAATTATTTTCTCAACTTTTTTATTATTTTTATTTTCAAATAAATTTAAAGTATACTTAATTTCATTGACAATGGGAGAAATTGTTTCCGTGATTGTTTTTGGAATTATACTTGGCTCCGATTCAACGGAACTTACGCCCATATCATATTTAAATTGTTCCGCTCTCTCTATTCCAATATTTAAATTGGCGCTAATGGCCTTAGTAATGGTCAATCCGCCGATATCAACACTGCGGGAAAGTATCGGCACGCCGCGGTCAATAACGGCTATGTCGGTGGTGTTGGCGCCGATTTCCGCGATAATAACGGTTGATTTATCATTGCCCATAAGCGACCTGACTAAAGAAAAAGTTTCAGTTTCCAAACTTAATAAATTTATTTGCGCTTTTTTAAAAATTTCTATATACCTTTTCACAAGCACCTTGGGCGCGCCGGTTAAAAATACTTTTAAATTTTTTTTATCTTTTTCGTCCTTGCTTTCTTCCTTAATTTCCCTCCAATCTAAAATCATTTCTTCCAAAGGCAGAGGAATAACCTTTTTTGCCTCCCAATGAACCGCTGATTTTAAATCTTTTTTAGAAATATTTGATAAATTTAAAACTGAAGAAAATACCGAAAAAGTCGGCAAAGCCGCTATCGCGTTTCGGCTTACCATACCTGATTCTTGCCAAATTTTATTAATAACACCCGCGATATAATCGGTATTATTTTTTTTATTATCACCGGCCTTAATATCTTTATTTTCACTAAAACCGTAGCTAAAAAGACGCGGCTGTCCGTCTTCTTTTTTCAATTCAACAATTTTAACGCCAAAGGTGCCGATATCAACACCGAGATAACTCCTGTTTGAAGAAAATAAACTCATAATTTAAGGATTAGCTGCTTAGGGCTTGGAATATAAATTTAAATAAATTCCTAAACCCATAACAACAACTGTTCGGTTGTTTAAATATTTAATCTATTGTATAATTAAAATAACATACTTTTACACATCTATATTTATTATAGCATAAATAATAATTCAATACAAAACAAATGGAAATATTCATAAGATACAAAAGACTTTTTATTCTGCTTGGCTTTGTTGTCGCTATTTTGCTTTTCGGCTATTTGCTTTACGCGATGTTTTTTAAATCGATTTCGCTCGCGCCGCCGGCCAATGAACCGGGAACCGCGACTACCACGCCCGAAGGATTGCCGATTGCCAAAGAAGGATCCGGGCAAATCGCCGCGCCGCCAAAAAGAAATCGCCTGCCGGAGCCCGTTGGCTCTATGGCTAAAAAATCAAACGAAATCGCAAACGGCGGGCTAACCAAAGTAAAAAAAATAAACGACAACATCAGTTTAGGCGCGTCCTCGGAACCTAACGGTTATGGCGTGCGCTATTATAATAAAAACGACGGCAAATTTTATCGCGTTGATAAAAACGGAAAAATTACGGCGCTTGCCGACAGAACTTTTTATTCCGTAAAAAATATCGTATGGTCGCCCAAAAAAAATAAAGCTATATTGGAATACCCCGATGGAGCTAATATTATTTATGACTTCTCTACCAATAAACAAATCACTCTGCCGAAACATTGGAAAGATTTTAACTTCTCGCCCAACGGCAAACAAATTGTTATGAAAAGTATGGGTATGGACCCGGACAACCGCTGGCTGGCGATTGTTAATGAAGACGGTTCCAAAACGCGCGCCATTGAACCATTGGGGAAAAAAGACGCCACTGTCTATCCCTCATGGTCTCCGAACGGCCAAACCATCGCTATGTATACCGAAGGAGTTGATTTTAACCGCCAAGAAGTTTATTTTGTCGGCTTAAACAATGAAAACTTTAAGTCAACCGTTATTGAGGGCCGCGGATTTCAGCCAAAATGGCAACCGTCCGGCAATAAACTTCTTTACAGCGTTTATTCTTCCAAAACAGATTTAAAGCCGAATTTATGGATTGTGGACGCGCGCGGGGAGAATATCGGCTCCGGCAGAAAAAACTTAGATGTGGAAACATGGGCCGACAAATGCGCGTTTTCCGGTGATATAAATTTATATTGCGCTGTGCCGAAAAATCTGCAAGAAGGCGCCGGAATGTTCCCGGAAATGGAAAAAACCACCAATGATAATCTTTATAAAATTGACACCCGCACCGGCGCAAAAAAATTGATAGCCGTTCCGGATGGAAATTACAGTATGTCCGATATAATCGTCTCAGGCAACTACCTTTATTTTACCGACGAAACAACGGGTAAACTATATACAATAAAACTGAAATAAAATTAAAAACTGCCGATTTCATCCGAGAACACAACATATTAATTTACTATTTAATAAAACTATGTTCAATTTTTTTAAAAAACCAAAATCTCCCGTGCCGTTTTTTGTTATCGCTTCAATAACGCTGCTGATTATGTTGCCGATATTTCTTTATTCTTTTAAAAATATTTTAACGGGAAATCCCGTAAAAAATTCTATCGCTCGGCAACAGAACCGATATCATCCAAACAATACTTTTGACACCAGCAACCCGTTCATAACAAAAGTAAAAAGATTAAAGGACTTAATTGACGGCCCTATTATAAATAATATTGATCCGAGTATCGGAAATGCCGGCGCGCCCGTTACTATTGTGGAGTTTTCCGATTTTGAATGCAGTTTTTGCCGAAAACAAGAAAAAGTTTTGAGCCGAATTATGAAAGAATACGGAAATAAAGTTCGGCTAATCTGGAAAGATTACCCGATAGATATTCCCGCGGCGGCATCCTACCAATCCGCCATAGCCGCCCGCTGCGCCGGGGAACAAAATGAATTTTGGGGCTATCATAATCTGCTTTTTGAAAAAAATAATAATCTCAACCAAAAAACTTTTTTGAAAATTGCGCAAAAATTAAATTTAGATTTAAAACAATTCAAAAAATGCGCGGCAGGCGATGAAATTAAAAAATCAATTAACAACAATATAATTGAAGCAAACGCCCTGGGCATCAACGGCGTGCCGTTTATTTTTGTCAATAAGCAAAAGGTTACAGGTAATATTAGCGTGGAAGAGTTGAGAAAGATAATAGAAACAGAGTTAAATAAATAAAAATAGAAACATAAATCACAAATTAAAAGCGCCAAATTCCAATCCGCCGGCTGGCGGACAAAATTACAATTTTCAAAACAATTTTTAATTTTGGATTTGTAATTTATTTGGAATTTGGAATTTGTAATTTTAAATTTTGAATTTATTTTTATGCCTAAGCCCCAAACCATCCACATCTGCTCCCGTTGCGACGCCCAATCCTATAAATGGAATGGGCGTTGTTCGGAATGCGGCGCTTGGGGAACTTTGCAAGAGCAAACTGTTGACGCGAAAAAATCTGAAAATAAAAAACCGTCCGTGGCTCCGGCTGAAATTATTGGCTTCAATAACGCAGAAACGCGAGATTTTGCGTCTCTGCGGATTAAAACAAACATCGGCGAAGTTGACCGCGTTTTGGGCGGAGGCATTGTCCCCGGCTCGCTGATTCTTCTCTCGGGCGAACCGGGAATCGGCAAATCAACCATCGTGGCGCAAATCGCCGACGCGGCGGCAAAAAATTCAACCGTCTTCTACGCCAGCGGCGAAGAATCATTCAATCAAGTCAAATCGCGCTTTGACCGGCTTAAATGCGGCGGAGAAAATATAAAATTCATTTCCGAAACCAATGTGGAAAAAATAATCGCCGCCGTAAATGCTCCCGCGGATATTGAGGTTGGGAGAATCGCCCCCTTGATAAAGGGGGTTGGGGGGATTAAATCATCAAATCCGAATAATCCACCGGCATTACTGATTATTGACTCCATCCAAACGGTTTACACTTCCGCGGTTGAATCGGAACCCGGCGGCCTCAACCAAATCCGAGCCAGCGCCGTTAGCTTTCTGGAAATGGCAAAGAAAGAAAATATCCCCGTCATTTTAATCGGACATATCACGAAAGACGGATCTATCGCCGGCCCGAAATCATTGGAACATATCGTTGACACCGTAATTTATCTGGAAGCCGAACAAAAACACGATTACCGCATCTTGCGCGCCACCAAAAACCGCTTCGGCTCAATTAACGAACTGGGCATATTTGAAATGACCGGCGCCGGTTTTAAGGAAATAAAAAATCCGGGCGCTATTTTTTTGGAAACAACGGACGAAAAAATATCCGGATCGGTTATCAGCTGCGTTATTGAGGGCACGCGCCCGTTCTTGGTGGAAATCCAGGCATTGGCGACAAAAACCGTTTTCGGCTATCCCCAGCGCAAAGCATCCGGCTTTGACTTGAACCGCTTGCAGGTTTTAATCGCGGTCTTAACCAAGCGCGCTAAAATAAATTTAACCAATCAAGATGTTATTTTAAATGTGGTCGGTGGCTTAAAAATCAACGACCCGGCATTAGATCTGCCTGTCTGCCTGGCAATAACATCATCTCTTCTTAATCAAGTTGTAAGCCGCGAAACCATAACTCTGGGCGAAGTCGGTCTGGGCGGAGAAGTCCGCAATGTTTCCAAACTGGAACAGCGGCTGAATGAAGCGGAAAAATTGGGATTTACCAAAGCGATAATCCCTAATATAAATACTAAGACAAAACTCAAAACAACAAAAGTTAAAAATATACAAAACATCGTTAAGAATTTTTAAATTTTATCGGGGCAAGGGATGTTGGGGGATTATAATTTCCAATTTCCACCCCGTAGGGGCGAATGGCATTCGCCCTTCGCCTCGGCAGAATCTCTTCCGCGCGAGCGGGAGGATTCTGCCGGTTTCATCCGAGAACGTCTCCTCGCAATCCCTTCAATCGTACCGTAGAGACGCGCCGTGGCGCGTCTCTACGGTGTTTGGCGCGCCGGATTCGCGTACGGGCTCCCGAGGTTTCGGGATGTCCCGTCCGCTGCCGCGCCGCGCCTGAATACGCTTTTCCCCATCCCGTACCCCCGAGACTAAGTCTCCAATTGGAGACTTAGTCTCTTTTGCATTTCGGATTACCGCGTCGCTCCGGAATAGGCGATGGCGCG